>JAFQKN010000044.1 GCA_017396895.1 Clostridia bacterium | reverse complement strand
TTCGCCCGTTGCGACGGGCGACGAAAGGCTCCGCCTCCCGACTCCGCAAGCTTTTAAGAAAAGCTTGACCAAAACTTTTAATGGCTGACGACATCATAAAGTCACATATTAAATGAACCGCTAAATCATAATTTATCTTTTTTCCGATCCCCCAACTTTCCGTGAAGAACCGATAAAATGGGTGCACGGATTATTGTGGGATATAGCAATGAAAACATAATTTCTTTACGCTTCCACAACTTTCCGTAAAGAACCAAGAAAAACGACCGTAGCAATTGTTACGGTCGTTTAGCATTTTATATGTTGCACGTTGTGTGTCGTTTTTAGGTCGTGAATTGCACTTCAAGAGTTTCACTGCGCAGGCGGTAGGCACTTTCTGCGGTGACGTGCAGGGTGTATGTTCGGCCGTTCTGCAGAATGTCTGAACCCACGGTAAAATGCGCCGTATCGTCGTTGTCTATGATGTAGTAATCGTTGAGGACGGTGTCCTTATACACGGTTTTGCCGTCGGCATCGGTGATCTTTACGTCGTAATTGTGCACGATGTAGCCGTCAGCGGCCTGTGCCTGTGTAAAGGAAAGAATGAAATCACCGTTTTCGTTTCTGTCGGCCTTTGCGGTTGTGTCTGCCGCAAAAACGGGAACGCTGTCATGCGCTTTTCTGTTTTTGTAGGTGTAGGCGTAGGTGGCGGGATCGTTTACGTTTTCAAGAAAATAATCGCAGAAGAACGTGTCGGACAGCAGATCGTAACCGCGAATGCGCACACGGCCGTTATCATCCGCTTCGATCACGCAGAACTGCGCGGCATCTTCGTAACCGTCGGGATGCTGACCGATGATGTAATTCTTATCCAGTTCAAACCTTGCCATGGCACCGATGCCCACGGATGTGTAGGAGGATTGCAGGATACTGCGCGGATCGTTCATCGGAAAATGGGAGTGCCCCGAAAAATTGATGACCTTATTATGACCGCCGAAAACGGGATTGAGTTGCGGATTGCACCAGACGGTACTGCCGTAAACCGTGCCGAAGGGATGCGGATGCTGAAAAACGAAGATCGGTTTGTTGCCTGCCGTTGCTTCGGCCTTTTCGATTTGGTCTTCAAGCCATGCGATGCTTGACGGGGTGACTGTCCATTCCGTTAAAAAGCGTTCGCCCGAAAAACCGATGCAGGTGAAGCCGTTGATCTCGGTGACGGTGTCGGGTTCGTGCCCCAGATGCTTTCTGAAATATTCCGGGCTTTCCGCGTTCTTCATTTCGTGGTTACCGAGCACATTGATAAGAATGGTGTCCTCGCGTACATTTTCTTTGAGTACGTTTGCGTAATTTTCAAAATCGCCCTCGCCGCCGACGCTGGAGAAGTCCCCGAGACCGTAAAATGCGTCCACGCCTGCATACGTAGGCTCGTTGTCAAACAGGGAATAAGCAGTTTGCACCATATCCGCCACGTTTTCGTTTTCATTGTGCGTGTCGGTGAACGCAATGATGCGTACCTGCGGCACAAAATCGTCGGGCGTTACAGGCAAATCCTGCGTGATTTCGCCGCGTACGGTCTGCGAAAAACCGAATGTGAGCAACACCGCACAGCACACAACGAGAATGCCGAGCACTGTACCGAGAATACCGCCGATCGTTTTGCCGATGATTGTAAAAACCTTTTTCATAACAAACACCTTAGGGTGACGGATATAATCCGAACCCGTTTTTTACAGGCGGATTCCCGTCGATACTTCGTTAAAATACTCGAAAATCCATAAAGGATTTTCTGCGTTTTGTGCCTCGTCTCGCCAAAAATCCTCACTGTAAAAAATCTTCGACCCGAAGACGAGGTATTTTTATTGGGTTTTTGGGGTTGAGACCGCAGGAAGGCTGCCGCCTTTCAAGGGTGAAACGCCGAAAAGACTTAAAAAGAGCCGTTTTCGGGCGGGTTCGGATTACATTCGTCACCCTATCCGATAAAAAATTTATTATTCGTGCGTCAACTGCCGTATCCATTTATAGCGGTTGACTTTGACCGCCGCCACGGCACATTTGGTGATCTGGTCGCTTTTAAGCAAAAAGAAAGTGACGGGAATCGGCCACTGAAACACAAATGCCGACAAAAATGACAGCGGCAGGACCATGCCCCACATGAAGATAAGGTCGTTTTTGAGCACGAATTGCGTGTCCCCGCCTCCCGAAACGATGCCGCACAAACAGGGGGCTTCGTAGGAAGAACCGATGACCGTAATTGACAGAATAATGAGAAACGTGTTGGCCAAAGCCGCCGTTTCGGCGGAAACATCGTAGAACGACAGAATGACGTTTTTGCTCGCCAACAGAATACCGCATGAAATAAGACCGATGGCAACGAACATGATCTGCAGTTTTTTGGAATACTGTTTTACGCGCGGAACATCACCCTCTCCGACGGTTTTCCCGATGAGAACACCGGCGGCATTGGAAGAAGAGGAATACAGCACGCTGATAACCTGATAAATGGGTGCGGCGATGGCATTCGCACCGATAGCGGCTTCTCCGAGGCGGCCGATGATGGCGGTCTGCACCGTCATGGCAATGCCCCATGAACTGCCCGACATGATGATGGGTACACCGGTTTTGATGTAATCGTGCATATACACTTTTTCAACGCTGAAAAAGTCCTTGAGCCGCAGTTTGAGTTTTTTGTCGATGCACAGCACGTAAACGAACGCCGTCAGCAATTCCGCCACGCGGGAAATGACCGTTGCATACGCCGCGCCCTTGACACCGAGTTCGGGAAAACCGAGGTTGCCGAAGATCAGACAGTAGTTGAGGAATATGTTGACAACGAGTGCTACCAGCGATACCGCAAAACCGATGCGCACGCTTTCTACCGACCGCATGAGGGCAATGAGCAAATTTGTGGCGGCAAAAATAACGTAGGAAAAGCCCATGATGCGCAAATACACCGCGCCTGTCTGCACGATCGCCGTTTCATCCGACAGCAAAAACAACACCTGTTGCGGAAACGCGATCACGACCGCACCCAACAGCAAACTCAATCCCGACGCGAGCAGAAAACCTGCGGAAAACACCTTGCGGATGGGGTCGATCTGCCGTTTGCCCCAATACTGCGACGCAATGACCGCCACGCCGTTTGCGGCACCGTTGACGAGCATCTGCAACAAGAACTGGATCTGATTGGCAAGGCTGACACCACTCATGGCCACTTCCGAAAATCGGCCGAGCATGATGTTGTCGGCAAGGTTGACGCTGAAAACGATCAGATTTTGCAATGCCATGATGCCGGCAAGGCTGAAAAACGTTTTGTAAAAGTAGGTATCCTTGATCTTCATTTTGTTTTCCTCTGATTGCATTGAATCGTAATTCAATTCCATTGTAGCACAAAACAAAAAAAAGAAAAGAGGAAAACAAAAAAATAAATGCATGCACCAAAAAAAGCAGAAATAACCAAAAGAATATTTGACAAATCCGTTTTTTTCGTCTATAATATAGGAGGTACATGAAACAATCTATGAAAGGAGCGAATGATCTATGTATGAAGATGCAATGAACGCCATTCCCGATTTTGTGCACGTAATTCTTTCATGGTTGGAAGTGATCTTCGGCGCTCTGCTTGAGTTCCTCGGAATCATTGAATATCCCAGCCACGAAGGCACCAATGTCGGCGGTGAAAACGAAGAAGTTTCCGGCTGAGAAAACAAAATGTGAACAGCACCTATGCAGATTGCACGGGTGCTGTTTTTTTGCGCTTTGCGGAATGTTGCGGGATTTTGGAAAAAGGTAAATTATGATTTAGCGGTTCATTTAATATGTGACTTTATGATGTCGTCAGCCATTAAAAGTTTTGGTCAAGCTTTTCTTAAAAGCTTGCGGAGTCGGGAGGCGGAGCCTTTCGTCGCCCGTCGCAACGGGCGAAATCC
>JAFQKN010000003.1 GCA_017396895.1 Clostridia bacterium | reverse complement strand
TGCTCGGATGTACGCATTATCCCTTGCTCAAAGACGCCGTGCAAGCCTGTTTGCCCGATGTCAATATCATCAGTTCCGGCGAAGCGTCCACGGATACACTTCGTGAATTGCTGACAAGGCATGATTTATTAAATGATACGAAAGAGCGTGGCGAACACCGTTATTTTGTCAGCGACGATGCGGCCACGTTTACGGAAAATGCGGAGATCTTTTTAGGTCGGTCTTTAGACGGTGCCGTACAATGCATTACTTTGTAAGGCTCTGTCCGGTGATATAATTTTTTTTCGGAGGTTATTTTTATGAAAGCCAAAATTTCTTTGCTGTTGGTTGCAGTCATTCTTGTTTGTTCACTTGCGTTTGCCGCTTGCTCGGCAGAAGAAAAAATCATCGGTACATGGACTTCTCAGCAAACGACTCTCGGTGTTGTTACCGAATCACAGATCATTTTTGAGGAGAACGGCACCGGTTCCGTGTCGGGACTTCTCGGCATTACGGGCAACATGACCTATGTGATCAATGAAGATCTCATCACCATCACGTATTCGGTTTTGGGTGTTGAAACTGTAAAAACATATTCCTTCACGCTCAAAGGCGATACCTTAACGCTGACGGAAGATGCCACAACAGTCACCTACACGCGCGCCGCATAAATTCTAACAAATACCGCAGACCGTTGCTTGTTTGGCAACGGTTTGTTGTTTTGTTGTTTACATTGAACAAAAAACATCATTTATTATTGTTTATAATGCCATAAAAGACTTGTTAATTGTTTTCACTTATGCTATTCTTAACACATGGGAGTGAGAGCAAGTGAAAGAATACATCTGGAGAAGAATTGATACCCCCTCCGTCATGTTTTCGGCACTGTCTACCAAAAAATGGGGACGAACCTGCCGTGTGGCGGTCGTGCTGAAAGATCTGCAGGCGGATGAGGCACTGATAAAGCAGGCAGCAGAAGATCTGCGTGCCCGTTTTCCGCATTATTATTCAAAACTGAAAAGAGGTTTTTTCTGGAATTATCTGGAACAGGCCGACGGTGCGGTTGAGGTTTGCAAAGAATCGCAGCGGCCCGTGCGTCCGATCGTTCTGCATTCGGATAACAGACCTGATTTTCGATTGGTTTACAGCGGAAACCGTATCGCTTTGGAATGGGCGCACTACATTACCGACGGTGTCGGAGGAATGACGTATCTCAAAAGTTTCGTGCAACGCTATCTTGAATTGGCAGTGGGCCTTCCCTCGAATGCACACGACGGCATTCTGTACTGGAAAGATGCCCCCTCGCAACACGAACAAACGGATTTCTTTTCGGAATACGGAAAATATGATGGTGAGGCGATCAAGGAACCGCTGAAAGAAGTCTACCGACAGGATGCCGTATTTGAAAAAGATTATCTGCAACTGATGTATCTGAAAACGGATGCGGCAAGTATCAAAGAACGGTCGGATTTCTATTCCGTCACGGCAACGGAATACATGACGGCGGCGGTTATGATGGCTTTTTTGCGTACGGCAAAAGAGCCGATCTGTAAGCCCATCGGTGTGGATATTCCCGTTGATCTGCGCAGGATCATGGGGGCGGACACATTAAGAAATTTCGTTTATCAGGTCAGCACCTTGTATGAGCCGAACGGCAGACGTGATTGCACATTACAGGAAATTGCGGATGTTTTGCGCGGACAGGTCAAAGCACAGTTGGATCCCGAAAACCTGCGCGGTATTTTGAAAGGTTTGACGACGCTTGCCGCAAACAAAGCGGTCAAGGTGATTCCCAATTTCATCAAAACACCCGTTCTGCGTGTGGCACAGGCGCGTTCGCATTCGGATGAAACAACAATCATCACCAACCTGGGGCTTGTGACGTTCCCGCAGTCCATGCAAGAGCATATCGATCATCTGGAGTTTGTCAACGGCGATACGTCCGGTTACGGTCTGCCGGCAACCTGTTCCATGATTGCGTGCAACGGTACGTTCGTTTTTTGCATTTCTTCGTCCAACCGCAATGTTGCCGCATGGCGCGAATTGGTACACGTTCTGCAGGAGGACGGTGTTTCGGTTTGCGTAGAAGTGGAGCAGGGGTATACGGAGAAAATGCCCGACCGGAACGTGTGTGCAACAAAAAACAGCCGCTTTTCGGCAGAAAAATGTAAGGCTTATTTTCACCGTTGATATATAATAAATGATATATATAATAAAAAAGTTCCTCATTCGCCTGTGAGGAACTTTTTTCGTTTTATTTTGTTTTGACCAAGTGCGGCAAGGTCATATTGTCCGTAAGCACCGATGCCAGACAGGCAACGACCAACTCAGTGGTTCTGTACAGGGATTGATAACTGATGTTGCCGGTGTTGTCCTCGCTTGTGTGAATGATGCGAGGTGCGATCAGACCGTAATCGCAGGTGTATTCATAGGAAGACTTTTCTCTCCATGAAAGTGTTGCTCCGGTCAACCCGTTTTTGCGGAATGCCATCAGATCGTGTTGCCCCGCCGTGACGGGATATAAAAAATCTGTCTCCGTGCAATCTCCGACATAGGTTTTTGCCGCAACGAGGGCACGGCTTGTCGGATTGTGTTGCGCGGTACGGTATTTATATGTACTCGCTACGGGTTCGGTGCTGATACACAAATACCAATTGCCGCTTGCAGACGGTCTGCAGGACATATCAATGTTCAGAACGTATTTGTGCCTGTTGTAAGCGGAGGAAGACAATGAATTGCAATAACGGTAAGCACCGTAATAGCCCACTTCTTCGCCGCTGAAAAAGCAGATGCGTACTTCCGTTTTTGAGGGCAGATTGACACTTTTGAGCACTCTTGCCGCTTCGAGCAACGTGCAGATGCCCGATGCATTGTCAATGGCACCGCGTCCGCTTTGGGCGGAATCGTAGTGACCGCACAGACAGAAAATATCCGCATTGTCAACAGATGCGGGGACGGTCAGATAGATATTGCGTTGCGTTACCCCATCGATATAGAACGTATCGGTTTTGATTTGCGAATCGGCATAACCGTAACTCTTTAAGGTTTTTAAGATGTAGTCGTAGGCAGCTTTGTTTGCATTGTAAGTGTACCATCTGGGGCCGATGTTGTCGGAAACGGCGGTCATGTTGGCACTGATTTTTGCTTCATCGACCTTGTTCAGATAGTGATTGACCATCTGCGTTTTCGTTACTGTGTATGCAGTGTCGGAAATTTTGCAATTCTTGCACGTGGGTGGGTTCGGGAACGCAGATTCCTGCCATGCGTGGTTGAATTGCAAGACGGTTTCCTTTGCCGTCACACCGCAAAGCGTGCACACGTAATTGCAACTGCCGCTTTGCGTGCAGGTTGCCTGTTTTGTGACGGTGGCGGAAAAAGTATGGCGGTAAGGCTTTTCAAGACTGACAGCCATACGCAATGCTGTACGGGCATCAGCAGGGGTGATGGCGCTGTCCAGATTGAGGTCACAGTAAACGGCTCTCTGTTCGTCGATGCGATCCAAACGGATGCTCAATCGCAGAATTTTACGTGCATCGTCCGTGGAAATGCGTCCGTCCCCGTTCGTGTCTCCCATCAAAGGGCCGTCACACGGCGGTATTTCGGGTTCCGTGGGCGGTTCGGTCGGCGGTTCGGTCGGTGTTTCGGTGGGCGGTTCGGTGGGCGGTTCGGTCGGTGTTTCCGTAGACGGTTCTGTAGACGGTTCCGTAGACGGTTCTGTGGACGGTTCCGTGGATGGTTCTGTAGTCGGCTCCGTGGACGGTTCCGTAGACGGTTCTGTGGACGGTTCCGTAGACGGTTCTGTGGACGGTTCTGTAGACGGTTCCGTGGACGGTTCTGTAGACGGTTCCGTGGATGGCTCCGTGGATGGCTCTGTAGTCGGCTCCGTGGACGGCTCCGAAACAGTTTCGGAAACGGATTCGCTTGCCGTTTCTGCGGCAACAGCGGGATCGGGCGCAATGCAAGGCAAGAAAATGCCGATTGACAGCACAACGATCAAAAAGGTCGAAATCTTTCTTTTCATGGGTTTTCCTCGTTTATTCTGCAATTGAAAATCATCATATAATATTTTTACAATAATATCAAGGTTTGCCGTGAATTTTTTTTGCCGTCTTGATTTTCTTTTTTGTTATGATACAATAAAGACAGTTTTGAAACAGAAAAGAGGCGTGTTTGAATGAAACAATTATCGGCATCCGTGATGTGCGCCGATTTGCTGAATATGGAAAAGGCTGTTGCCGACCTGGAAAAAGCAGGCATTGATTATCTGCACGTGGATATCATGGACGGCAGTTTTGTTCCGAATATCACGTTGGGATTCGATCTTATCAATGCAATCAAAAAAGTCAGCAATATACCGCTGGACATTCACATGATGGTACAGCAGCCCGTGCGATTTCTGGACAGTATGCACTTGGGGACAGAGGATATTGTCTGCGTGCATTATGAATCGGATGTGCACGTTCACCGTACCTTGGAACAGATTCGCAAAAAAGGATGCAAGACAGGTCTTGCTCTGAATCCGCAAACGCCCGTTTCCTGCGTGCAACATTTGTCGGATTATACGGATATGTTGTTGATTATGACCGTAAGTCCCGGTTTTGCGGGACAGAAAATGTTTACGGGCGCACTCGAAAAAACGAAACAGGCGAGAGCCTTGCTTGATTCTTCGGGATATGCACATATTCCCATTGAGGTGGACGGTAATATCAGTTTTGAAAACGGCAAAAACTTGAGCAAATGCGGTGCGGATATTTTTGTTCTGGGGACGAGCAGTTTGTTCATTCCCGGCAAAGATATGAAACAGTCCGCGGAAGAATTTCGCGCCGTGCTGTAAGGGGTGACGATTACCCTTAGGAGGAATGAGTATGTTTGAAAACATCCGTGCGGCAGTGATGGGCAGTATCAATGCCGACATGATCTTGCAGATGCCGAAAGTGCCCGAAGTCGGTGAAAATCTGCTCGGTACGCAGTATTCGTATGCCTGCGGCGGCAAAGGGGCCAATCAGGCGATCGGCCTTGCCCGTCTCGGCGCAAAAACCAAAATGATCGGCAAAGTCGCTTCCGATACAAACGGACACAAACTGTTGCAGAATCTGCGTGAAAACCACGTGGACGTGTCGGGCATCGGTACGCAAGGCTCTCAAACGGGGCTGGCGGTCATTCTGCTGGATGCAGACGGTAAAAACCGCATCGTTGTTTATGAAGGCGCCAATGCCGAGATCGATCCCGTGCAGGCGGCATCGTACATTACGGATGAAACGGATGTTCTGTTGGTGCAGTTTGAAACCAAAGAGGATGCGGTGGTCGAATGCGTAAACCGTGCCGTTCAAAAGGGGATCACAACGGTGTTGGATTGCGGACCTGCCAAAGCGTTCGCCCTCGAACGGATGCAGGGGGTTACGATTCTGTCCCCCAACGAAAGCGAAACCAAAGCATTGACGGGCATTTTTCCCGAAAATGAACAAAGCATTCTTGCTTCTTGCGAAATTCTTATGCAGAGAAGCAAGGCAACGTTTGTTGTGCTTAAACTCGGAGAGAGAGGATGCGCGGTGTGGGACGGTAAGCAAATGCAACTTCTGCCTGCCTATCCGGCAAAAACGGTCGATACCACGGCGGCAGGGGATTGTTTTACGGCGGCCATGGCACTCGAATTTGTCAGAAGCGGCAAGATCTTAACCGCCTGCGACCTCGGCAACAAGGCGGGCAGTATTGCGGTCAGCCGCATGGGCGCGGCATCTTCCATGCCCACGGCGAACGAATTGTTTGCATTCGGGAAATAATATAAAGCAGGTTCTGCTTCATTTGATTGAAGCGTAAGACCTGCTTTTTTTTGCTTTACAGGAAATTCCTCCTGCAAAGCAAAAAAGATTTTATGTCCCGCCGAACGGGAAATGGGATTTCCCTTAGGCGTGCGACGAATCGAAAACGGTCGCCGTAGGCATACGGCGAAGCCGTTTTCTTGTGCCGTTTTGGGTTATTCAACGTCAATTCCGACGCTTGTTGCCTGTTGACCGTCAGTCACGCACAGCGTAAGCATACCTTTGCTGTCGGCGCGCACGATCGCCAGTGCTCTGCCGTGGTATGTTGTGAATGTGCCCGTGTGATACTGTTCTTCCGTGCACGGGTTTGCACTGCCGAAGGCAAGCAGAGTGCCGTTTTGAACGGTTGCCGTTAATGTTCGGTCTGCATTGCTTTCTATAACCCCGTTTTCACCTTGTACGGAAACGGGAATATAAACGATTTCGCCGAGGCTGACTTTTGCTTCTTCCGGCTCAGCGGCAATGCGCAGTTCTCCTTTTGCGGATTCCATGCGCGATACGGCAATCTGCCTGCCGTCTCTGTCGAATGCATAAGCGACGATTTCGCCGTGTCTGTAAACGGTTTCAAAGATCGCTTTGCATTCCTTTAGCACTTTTTTGCCGACGGGATTGCCGTTTACCGTCAGTGCAACGCTGTGTGCCGTGCTGTATACCTCAACGGTCGCTTTGTTGCCGTCGCAGTTTTGCCAGCTCCAGCTTTCAAATGCATTCGTTCCGCGCCAGATGGATTTTGAAGGACGCACCGCAGGATGATTGACGGGACGCACCGCAATGATCGGCTGATCCGTCATTCCCCAGACGGTTGACGCATAACGGCAGGAGCCGTCGGGAATGCCGAGAATGTTGATTACACCGCCGCCGCCGAGGATCCACGGATAGGGTCTGTTGAACGGAACACCGCCCGTATAGCTCCATGCGCCGATGCCGGACTCTCCGAGGTAGTCCCATGCCGTCCACATAAAGTCACCGATGACGGTTGGGTAATTTTTGACCGTTTCCCAGTTTTTCCATATATCCTGCGGGAAGGTTTCCGAGCCGAATACAATACGGTCGGGATATTTCTTTGCATCAATGGTGTATCTGCCCGAGGCGTAATTGTAGCCGACCAGATCCAGATGCGCAAAAAACGGAGCCGCTTGCTTTTCAATAAGGGAAAGATTGCCGAGTTTATTCATAACGGGACCGACGATATTGGCTGCCGTGTTGAAAATCAGGCTTCCGTTTTTAGCCTTGTTTTCCTGTTTGTTCAGTTTTACGTCGGTAACGCCGCCGTCGCCGCCGTTGTAAATGCCGCTGCCGAATGCGGCAAATGCAAGAATGGCAAGGTTGATGCCGCAGGTGACGGGTCTGGTGCCGTCCAGAGCGTGAATCAGGTCGATCTGTTCTTTTCCGACGGCCAATCCTTTTTTGCTGCCGGGCTCGGAAACCTCGTTGCCGATAGAATACATAATGACACTCGGATGATTGTAGTCGCGGTTGACCATGAACGCTGCATCATCCTGCCAACAGGCTTCGAAATCCCTGCCGTAATCATAAAATGTCTTGCTTGCAAACCACATATCATACGTTTCATCCATGACGAGCATACCCAATCGGTCGCAGGCTTCCAGCAATGCCTTTGAAGCAGGGTTGTGCGCGGAACGGATCGCATTGAAGCCGACGCTTTTCATGATCCGCACGCGGCGTTCTTCGCTTTTTGCGTAGGTCGCGGCACCGAGGATGCCGTTGTCATGGTGAACACATCCGCCTCGCAGGAGTTTCTTTTGTCCGTTGATGAAAAAACCGTCCTTGTTCCATGCTATCGCGCGGATTCCGAAAGTCTGCATTTCTTCATCGGTTTTTTTGCCGTTTTTCAGAAGCGTTACACGGCAGGTATACAGATTCGGATTTGTGTCATCCCACAGTTTTGCATCCGGAATTTCAATCAGACAGTCCTCACCGCTTCCCGCGGCTACGGTTTTTTTGTTGTCCAGAATTGAAATGCTGATTTCGTCACCGCCCGTGTGCTGTGTCTGCACGCGGATCACGGCAGGATCGACCGACACCGTTGTGATGCGCACACCTTCAAAGTGTATGTGCTCTTTGTTTGCGATCCACAGCCAAACGGGTCTGTAAATGCCGCCGCCTGTGTACCAGCGTGAGTTCGGCAGTTTTGTGTTGTCGGCAATGACGCACAGCTCGTTATTTGCATCATATTGCAGATTGTTGAGCGTGACCGTAAATCCGCTGTAGCCGTATGCGTGAAATGCAATTGTTTCACCGTTGAGCAATACGGTTGCATCCTTGTAGATTCCTTCGAACTCAAGCATGACGGTCTTTTGCTTCCATGCCTTCGGGGCAAGGAAGGATTTCGTGTATATGTATTTTCCTCCGGGAAAATAGCCGTGACCGCCGTCAGAAGATTCGGGTGTTCTTTTCTGCAGGAGCTGCGCATCGTGCGGCAGTTGAACGGGGCAGACACTGCTGCTGTCCGCATAGCGGAAAAACCAATCGGAATTGAAACATTGTTTTTTCATAGACAGCCTCCAAAATTTATTATTCATATTATAATACAAGTCTGATGCATTTTGCAAGCGGTGTAAATCCGTGCTTGACAAATCGACCTCTTTCCGTTATGATAACCATGCGAGCGGAATGGGCAGTCGCGTGTGTCTGCGGACGATTTATCACCGTCCTTTTGCAGATGCATGAGGAAAGTCCGGGCATCACAGAGCAGGGTAACGGCTAACGGCCGCCGAGGGTGACCTCCGGGATAGTGCAACAGAGATATACCGCCGACATTTGTCGGTAAGGGTGGAAAGGCGAGGTAAGAGCTCACCGTGCGTTTTGGTAACAAGACGGACCTGTAAACCCTACCCGATGCAACACCGACCGAAGTGGCTTGCTCGGCCCATACTTCAACGGGTGGCTAAAGGTTGTCGGCAACGGCAACCGAAGACAGATGATTGCCTTCAAAGACAGAACCCGGCTTACAGTTCCGGTCGCACATTCATCAATCACTTCATACAATGGTATGAGGTGATTTTTTTATGGTACAGAACTTAATGAGTGCTTTTGTGATCGTTCTTGCGGCTACGGGGCTTGTATTTTTTATGATGCTGTTTTTGCAACGCCTTGCAAGGCCGGATGAGCGAACGTATACCCTTACGGTGCATTTGCAACCGAATCATCTGCAGAATGAGGCGATCATCGGTTACGCCGTACAGCGGCTTCGTTTTTTCGGTGAAGAAAAATGCACGCAATTGCTCGTCTGCTGTGACGGGCTTTCTTCCGAGGAGGTGCAAATGCTCAAAAATGCGTTTGCAGTGTATGATATTGTCCGATTTGTCGGACTTAAAGACGCTGAAAATGCAGATATGGTATAAAAACATAAAAATAGGGCTTTTCTTTTTTTTCGTTTTCCTGTAAAATGAAAACATATTCTTTCATTTTGGCGGTGATGAGGTGCTTGAAATCATCATGGCGCGTTCGCAGGAAACAAGAAAAGCCTGCCTGACGGCGCAGTTATCGGAAATTATAGGGGATGCAAGCAAAAAGATCCTTCTGCTTGTTCCCGATCAATCGGAATTTGTACATGAAAAGGCTGTGTTGTTGCAATACGGCTCGGCTGCGGCCGGCAGAATCCGCGTGTGCGGTTTTTCCCGTTTGTCGTTGCTGTTGTTGCAGGAAAACGGTGTTGCCGTCAAACCGCAGATCGACGAAGCGGGAAGGTCGGTTTTGATGAGCCTTGCCGTAGAGAATGCCGCAGGCGAAAACAGTTTATATGCCGCCTATGCCGGGCGCGGCAAACTGATGGGAAATTTGCTGTGTGCGCGTGACGAAATGCGTCAATATTGCCTGCAACCGTCGGATCTTTTGCGAGTGGCCGAGCAAATCAGCGGTGCATCTCTGGCGCAAAAGACGAAAGAACTGGCATTGATCTTTGCCGCTTATGATGCGCTTGTCAATGAACGGTTTTCGGACAAAAGCGATCGCATCAATATGCTGACGCAACTGCTTAAAGAGCGCGATCTGTTCTCCGATACGGTCGTGTTGGCTTACGGATTCCGCGGTTTTACCGAACAGCAGTACCGTTGTCTGGAGCAGATCCTCAAAAGCAGTCCGTCGGTGCATTTGTATTTGTGCATGGAAAAAAATGCGGAAGAGGAAGGCCCCTTTGCGCATTCGCAACGCGCACGCAGACGCTTGCACACGATCTGCAATCTGCGCAATGTGCCCGTGCGTGAGATCTACCCGGAAGAAATCGAAGATATCCCCGAACCCTTTGTTTATCTGCAACGGGGATTGTATGATCCGTCGGCGGATGCGTATGAATCTCCGACGCAGAGAATTACGGTCGTCACTGCGACCGATCAATATGATGAATGTTCATTTTGTGCCGCAGAAGCGGCCAGACTTTTGCGTGAAGAAGGATATCGCGCAAAGGATATCGCCGTGGTCGAACGGCAGGCAGGCAGTTATGCAAAGGCCATTGCCGCCGCTTTTGCACAGCACGGCGTTCCGTGTTTTGAAGATCAGCGCAGACCGTTGTCGGAATTTCCGCTGATCCGTCTTGTCACAGCCGCGTGTGAAGCGGCAGGCAACCGGTTTTCCACCGAATTGCTGATGAAAGCTCTTAAAACGGGACTTGCGGATCTGAATGCGGAAGAAACGGCCGCTTTGGAACGGTATGCCGCTTTGTGGCAGATCGATTTTGACGGCTGGAAAAAGCCTTTCACGGGGCATCCGCAAGGCTTCGGAAAACCCCTGACGGATGCAGACGCCGTGCAGTTGGCTGAACTGGAAGAAATGCGAAAAAGAGCAGTTCTGCCGCTGTTACAGTTGCGCAAAAAACTCGACGGTGCAAACGGGCGGCAAGCCTGTGAAGCGGTGTATTCGTATTTGATGGCGATACACGCTCCGGACCGTTTGCGTGCCTTGGCAATACGGCTGGATGCAAACGGAAATACCCATGCGGCCGTGGAATCGGGAAGAATATGGGATGTTCTGATGCAATTGCTGGATGCACTGCAGGATGCGATCGGTGCACATACGCTCAGCGCAAGACGGTTCAGTGAACTGTTGCACATTATGATCGATTCCGCTGACCTCGGGGATATTCCCGACGGCATTGATGAAGTTTCGGTGGGGGATGCAATGCGCATTCGTATCAACGATGCAAAAGCGGTGTTCGTTGTCGGCGTGAATGACGGCGTTTTTCCTGCGCCGCTGTCGGATGCGGGCGTATTTTCGCAGGCAGAAAAAGAACAGTTGCGTGAATTGGAATTCATGTTCGGAGAAACACCCGAAAATGCCTGCGCGGAAGAACGGTTGCTGGTTTATTCCGTGCTGACGGCTCCGCGCGAAAAACTGTATCTCACTTATTCCGTGTCCGACCTGCACGCAAAAACACAGTATAAATCGGAAATTATAACACAAGTCGAAAAACTGTTCCCTGCCTGCCGCCGTGTGCAGACAGCTTTGCTGGCTCCCGAAGAACGCATTTCAAGCGTGCAGACCGCGTTTGAAGCCGCCGCAAAACTCTATCGGGAAAATACGCCGCTGTCGGCAACACTGCGAGCATTTTTGCAGGAAAAACCCTTGTATGCAGACCGTCTGAAGGCGGTTGAACGTGCCGCAAGCGGACGTTCGTTTGCCTTTGCCGATCCCGAAAATGCAAAAAAACTGTTTGCGGAGGAACTCTACCTTTCTCCGTCGAAGATCGAATTGTATCACAAATGTTCTTTTGCCTATTTCTGCCGCTACGGACTGCGTGCGGATACGCCGTTTTCGGCAAAACTGGACGCTTCACACAGGGGACTTCTGATTCATTTCGTACTCGAAAAACTGCTCAGGCAATATCCCGGTCCCGCACTCGCACAAGTGAGCCTGCAGGAATTGCGTCAGGCATTGCATACGCTTTGTGAAGAATACATCACCGTTTTTATGGGCGGCAGAGAAGCCATGCCCTCACGTTTGCAGTGGCAACTGGACAGGGCGGAAGAAACTGCGTTTGAAATTGCACAGCGGCTTCGTTCGGAATTCGGCACGAGTCTTTTTGTGACAAAAGACGTGGAATTGCCCATTCGCAGTGACGGTGCGGTGGCTCCCTTTACGGTCGAAACGGCGGACGGCGGCAAAGTGACGGTAACGGGCGTTGTTGACCGCGTGGATGTGATGGAAGCAGACGGTCACAGTTATCTGCGCATCGTGGACTACAAAACGGGCGGAAAGAATTTTAAACTCAGTGACCTGGACGCGGGGCTGAATATGCAGATGCTTTTGTATCTGTGCTGTCTTTGGGACAACGCAAAAGACCGCTACGGTGATATTATTCCCGCAGGAATTCTTTACGTGCCGGCCAAAACCGGCTCCATGCCCCTGCCGCGCAATGCAACGGTCGAAGAAATTGAAGCACAAAAGTTAAAAAACGGAAAAATGAACGGTCTGATCCTTGCGGACAAAAATGTGATCCTCGGCATGGACAGCACGGGTGAAGGCGTGTATATCAATGCAAAGATCGACAAAAAAGGCGAACTCAAAGGCAGTATTGCATCGCTGGATACGTTCGTGCAGATCCATGAAAAAATTGAAACCTTGATAAAGGAAATGTTTGCCGATCTGCGGCAGGGCAGTATTTATGCCGTGCCCGTGCAGGGCAGTAATTATAAAGATATTTGCCGTTATTGTGACTACGCAAGCGTCTGTTGCCGGGAAAGCACGGATCCTGTGCGTAAATTGGATGCAACGGGAGGAGAGAATACGGATGCAGTGGACACCTGAACAACAAAAAGCCATTGAAGCAGAGGGTTGCAGTTTGCTCATCAGTGCGGCGGCAGGTTCGGGAAAGACCGCCGTGCTGACCGAACGTGTCGCGCAAAAACTGCTGAACAGGGAAAATCCCGCAGATCCGCGTTCGCTGCTCATCGTTACCTTTACCAATGCCGCCGCGGCGGAAATGCGTCTGCGCATATTTGACAAAATCAATCAGGCGGCGAAAGAGCATCCCGGGGATCCGTTTTACGGAAGACTTCGTGCGCAGATGGAAAATGCGCAGATCTGCACCATTGACTCGTTTTGCATCCGTCTTGTGCGTGCGCATTTCCATGAAGCGGGGATCGCGCCCGATTTTCGTCTGACCGATGACGGAGAATGCAAACTTTTGCACAATCGCGTGGTTGCTTCTGTTTTGGAGCAAATGCACGCGCGCAATGATGAAGAGTTCCAATCTCTTTGCGCTTTGTTTGAACAGGGGCAAGGTGACGAACAACTGGCCGAATGCATTTTGCAGTTGTACAAATACAGTGCGGCCTATCCCTTTGCCGATGTGTGGTTGGATTCTGTTTTGCAGTATTATGACAATACCGAACCGATGCAAACCCAGTGGGGCGAATTGCTGATGAGCAGATTGCGTGAGGGCTTGTCGTATTGCATTTCGCTGTATGAACGCTCTTTGCTTGATATTGCACAGGCGGACGATCTTCTTGAGAAATTCCATGATTTTCTCGTCAGCGAAAAATTTATGTTTGAAACGGCTTTGGCGGCGACGCATGAAGGTTGGGATGCTGCGCTGAATGCATTGAACCGAGTTTATTTTGACACGTTTCCGCGTATTTCAAAACCGTCCGATCCCGTGTGTAAAAACGCGGTTAAAGCAAGGCGTGATTATTGCAAAAAGGAAAAGGAAAAACTGGAACTGCTCTTGACTGCAACCGTGGAAGAACATAAGGAAGATATGTCTGTTCTTCGTCCCGTGATCGCGTCTTTATTGCAATGTGTGCGTTTATTCTCTGCGGCTTTGGAATCGGAAAAAAACGAGCGCAATGCCTATGATTTTTCCGACATCACGGCAAAAGCATTGCAACTGCTCGTACGCATGGAAAACGGAAAGGTCGTCCGCACACCGCTTGCGGCGGAATTGGCCGAAGGTTTCACCGAAATTCTTGTGGACGAATACCAGGATACGAACGAAGCGCAGGATATGCTGTTCCGTGCTTTGTCAAAAGAGGAAAGCAATCTCTTTACGGTAGGGGACGTAAAACAGAGCATTTATAAGTTCCGTCTTGCAATGCCCGAACTGTTTTTGCGCAAAAGTGAAAGTTTTGCCGATTATGACGGCGGTGTGCATCCGTCCAAAATTGTACTCGGGAATAACTTCCGCAGTCGCAAAGGCGTTGTGGATCTTGTAAACTTCGTTTTTTCACGCATTATGACCAAGCAGGCAGGGGAAATGGAGTATACAAAATCCGAAGAATTGGTGTTTTCAGCCGATTATCCGCCTTGCGATATCGCGCAGGGGGAATGGCATCTGCTTGAAAAAGGCGGTCGCACGCGGGAAGAAGCCCTGCGTGCCGAGGCGCGGTATGCGGGAAAACGCATTCTTGAACGGATGCGTGCAAACACCCCCGTGCGCACCAAAGGCGGTGTGCGCAATGCACAGTTCGGTGATTTTTGCATTTTATTGCGCACGGTCAAAACAGCCGCGGATATTTATGCGCAGGAATTGAAGAACCTCGGCATACCCGTATCGTACGAAAAAAGCGGCGGTTTTTTTGAGACCGCAGAGATCCGTACGGCACTGTCGTTGTTGCACGTGCTGGATGATCCTTACAGAGATATTGATACTTTGGCGGTGCTGTATTCGCCGCTTTACGGTTTTACCTCGGATGAAATCGCGCAGATCCGCGTGTGTGATAAGAAAAGTCCGCTGTACGTTTGTCTGATGCAACGAGCACGGCAGGGAGATGCGAAATGTGCCGCTTTCCTTGCTGACTGTGAATATTTCCGTGACGTTGCAACGGCCGGCAATACGGCAAGGCTGATCCGCGAAATATATGACCGTACGGGATTTACGGGGATCGTCTGCGCCATGGACGGCGGTGACACCCGTATGCGCAATCTGTGTGTTTTGCTTGAGTATGCCGCTGCGTTTGATGCCGGCAATACAGGCGGCCTGTTTGCCTTTTTGTGTTACATTGACGGGCTGATTGAAAACGGCCGACAACTCGACGGTGCGGCGGGGGCGGCATCGGATTGCGGATTCGTACGCATTATGAGCATTCACAAATCAAAGGGGCTTGAATTTCCGTTCGTCATTCTTGCGGATACGGCTAAAGAATTCAACCGTATGGACAGCCGCAAGCCCTTGCTCATTTCACATAACAAAGGCATCGGCCTGCGCAGGCAGGACAGGGCGACGTTGCGTAAGTTTGACACGGTCGGCTACAAAGCCGTGCGACAGGTCATTGACAGCGGTACGAATGCCGAAGAAATGCGACTTCTCTATGTTGCAATGACACGTGCGGCAGAATATCTTATTATCTTGACAACCGTCAATAAATGTGAAGAACGGCTTTCGCAGGAAGCCTGTTTTCTGACCGACCGTTTGCTGCCGTCCGTTTACAGAATGTGTGAAGCAGACAGTTTTGCCGATTGGCTGATCCCGACACTGCTCACCCATCCCGACGCGGCATCCTTGCGTGATTTTTCGGTTGCAAACACACAGGATTTATCTGCTTTGCACGTTGTTTTTTCGGAGTTTGAGGAGGAAACACAGACGCAAACGGTGTCGGTGCAACAGGCATTGCCGCACGAAGAACTGCTTGCGCAGATCCGAAACAAAGCCGATTATGTCTATCCGTTTGCGGTTCTGGACGGTGTGCCCGTCAAACGTACGGCTTCGGATCTGTATGCGGAAAAATTCAACAGTGATTTCTTTGCAGTTTCAAAGCCCGCATTTTTGTGCGCCGACAGCTTGACACCTGCCGAACGCGGAACGGCCGTGCATAAGTTTTTGCAGTTCTGTTCTTTGGATGCGGATGCTCCCTGTGCCGAAGAGCAGGCAAAAGAGATGGTAAACAGAGCCTTGCTGACGCAAAGAGAAGCCGATGCGATCGACTTCGGAAAAACGGCCGCCTTTTTGCATTCCGAAACGGCCCGGCGCGCCGTCGGCGCACAGCAGTTATACCGTGAGATGCAGTTTTCTCTGGCTGTGCCCGCCGCAGAGTTCGTACCCGATCTGCCCGATTATGCGGCGGATGAACGAACGGTCGTGATCGGAAAGATCGACATGGTGTTCGTCGAGGACGGACAAGCCGTGATCGTAGACTACAAAACAGATCGCGTGAAAGATGTAAACATATTGACCGAACGCTATGCTTCACAAATTAAAATGTACGCGCGTGCCGCAACGCAAGTACTGAAAGTTCCCGTCAAAGAAGCGGTTTTGTACTCCATTCACCTCGGTCAGACGGTAAGCGTGCCTCTCGTTTGAAAAGTTTGAAAAAGTTGAAAAAAATTAAAAATAACTCTTGCAATTTGTATTTTGTTGTGATAGAATGTCTGTTGCTATGTTGATTAGGGAAAGCCGCCCCGATATATTCGGATACTTTCCCGCATAAGTATGAACGAAGAGGTGAACCTGAATGAAAGAGGGCATCCATCCCAACTACAGTGCAACAGAAGTCAGATGCGCTTGCGGTGCTGTTTTTGCAACATCTTCCACCAAGCAGAACCTTCGCGTGGATATCTGCTCGAAGTGCCATCCCTATTTTACCGGTAAGCAGAAACTCGTTGATACCGGCGGACGCGTTGACAGATTCAAAAAGCGTTACAACATCGAGAACGACTGATCCCGAAAGCAAATTCATCAGTAAAAAAAACGGTACTCTTGCGGTGCCGCTTTTTTTCATTTTCCGATCGGTCTTTTTACGGCACATTTTTGTCAGAAAAGGTGGTATTGTTTTTGAATTCCTACTTGACACTTGAAAAAGCGGCAAAAACGGAATACGTTGTCAAACACTCCCGTTTTATCACGACGGTCGCACCTGTTACAACGAATGAAGAAGCGGTGCAATTCGTGGCCGACGTACGCTCGGAATACGGTGACGCAACCCATAATGTGTATGCCTACGTTCTGCGTGAAGGGCAGATGAAACGCTATTCCGATGACGGGGAGCCGCAGGGAACGGCAGGAATGCCCGTGCTGGATGTGCTTCTTAAAGAGGGTGTTACAGACTGTGCGTTGGTCGTAACACGTTATTTCGGCGGTATTCTTCTCGGTGGCGGCGGTCTTGTGCGTGCGTATTCGCATTCCGCAAAACTGGGCGTGGATGCCGCGGGGATCGTGCGTATGTCACTGTGTGCGATCATGGAACTGAAGTGTGATTATTCATTTTACGGCAGAGTGCCTGCTCTGCTTGCCGATTTTGAAGCACAAACGCAGGACACACAGTTTACCGATGAAGTGACCGTTGTATTCCGTATGCCCGTTGAAAACGTTGCACCTTTTGAAAAAGAACTGACCGAGCGCAGTTTCGGCAAATTCAATGCAAAAAAACTGTCGGAAACATTTGCCGCAATAAAAATTTAAAAATTTCTGTTTGCTTTTCAAAGGATTTTGCATTTTTGCGGCGTATATCCTAAATGAAGGATCATTTCACGAAAGGAGAAGACGATGCGATTCAGTGAAGAGTTTTTGAACGATCTGCGTTCAAAAGTTGAAATTGAAGATCTGATTGCCCGCTATGCGGAAATCAGAGGGCGCGGACGTACGCCGGTTTGTCTTTGTCCTTTTCACAATGAAAAGACACCTTCGTTTGTCATTTACAAGGATACGCAATCCTATTACTGTTTCGGTTGCGGTGCAGGCGGTGACGCGATCACTTTTATCCGCATGATCGAAAATCTGGATTATACGGAAGCGGTTCGCTTTTTGTGTGAACGGACGGGAACGGCTTTTCCGAACGATCCGGTGGATGACGAACTGACGCGCCGCAGAAGACGGTGCTACGAAGCCAACCGCGAAGCCGCACGTTTTTTTCATGCACAGTTGTCTGAGCCGCACGCGCAAAAGGCAAGAGAATACCTGCAAAAGCGCGCTCTGAAAAAAGAAACGGTGGTGCGTTTCGGCTTGGGGTTTGCTCCCGACAGTTGGGATTTATTGCTCAAACATATGCGCAGTAAAGGCTTTTCGGACAATGAACTTGTGATGTATGACCTTGCAAGGCGCACGCAAAAGGGGTCTTGCATTGATGCATTCCGAAATCGATTGATGTTTCCGATCATTGATCTGCGCGGTAATGTGATCGCATTCGGCGGACGTGTGCTGGATGATTCAAAACCTAAGTATCTCAACACGTCCGATACGGTCGTTTATAAAAAAAGTACGGCATTATATGCGCTTAATTTCGCAAAAAACGGGAATAATGACAGACTGATCCTTTGTGAAGGATATATGGATGTTATCAGTTTGCATCAGGCCGGTTTTACCCAGGCCGTTGCGGGCTTGGGAACGGCATTTACCCCTGAGCAGGCTAAACTGCTCAGTCGCTACTGTTCGGAATTGCTGGTTTGTTTTGACTCCGACGAAGCCGGTATTAAGGCAACGCAAAGAGCAAGAAAAATTTTGGCTGATACCGAAATCAAATTGCGTGTGGTTCGTATGGTCGGAGAAAAAGATCCCGATGAGATCATCAAAAAATACGGTGCGGAACGAATGCGTGAGATTTTGGAGGGTGCCGTCAACGAAACGGAATTTTCACTTCAGAATGCAAAGGCACGCTTTGACGTGGAGACCGCAGACGGAAAAGTAGGGTATCTCAATGAAGCCGCGCAGATTCTTGCCGCGATCCCGAATGCCGTAAAGCGCGATGTCTATATTACACAACTTGCAGGTGAACTGCAGGTGTCCAAAGCCGCCATTGAAGCACAGGTGTCCAAAATTGTGCGCAACAGCCGTAAAAAAGAAGACAGAGCCGTGTTCGGACAAGCGATCAGACACTTGAAAGGGGAGGATATGCCGTCCCCGAATCCTGATAAGAAACGCTTTCCGCGTGCGGTAAAAGCAGAGGAATATCTGTTGGCCTCATTGCTTGCAAATCCTGCTTATCTGCGTAAGTTTTCGTCACGTTTAGGGGAGGATATATTTTTAACTGATTATAATAAAAGGGTTTTTTCGGTTTTGAAAAACAGAATTGAGAACAATCTCAGTCTGATGCCGTCATCGTTTGCCGACGATCTTTCGGAAGAAGGTGTCGCCTACATTTCCATGTTGTTGGCACTGACCTCACAGTTGGGCGGTACGGAGCGTGCATTTACGGATTTTCTCACAATTCTTGCACAGGAAAAGAAAAAAGCATTGCGTGCAGACGGCGGTGCCTTATCGGATGCCGACTTTTTGGCACGCATAGCAGAATGTAAAAAAACGGATAGCGGAGGATCATGATGGAGATACGAGACAAAAAATCAGCCATTGCAGCATTGCTTGAAAAAGGAAAAGCAGAAGGAAAACTGACAACGCAGGCAATTGACACGCTGATCGTAGAATTTGATTTTGAATTGGAAGAGTTGGACAAACTGTATGAGCAGGTTGAACAGCTCGGCATTGAACTGATCGACGATATGAGCGATGTTTCGGTGGATCTGCTTTCACTTGAAACGGAAGCGCATCAGGAATATGAAGGTACGGAAGACAGCAAGACAGCCGTGTTGGACGATCCCGTAAAAATGTATCTGCGCGAGATCGGCAGAATTCCTTTGCTTGCGCCCGAAGAAGAAATTGATCTTGCCATTCGTATTCTTGACAACGATCCCGTTGCAAAAAGACGTCTGGAGGAGGCAAATCTTCGCCTTGTCGTCAGCATTGCGAAAAAATACAACGGCCGCGGTATGCAATTCCTGGATCTGATTCAGGAGGGAAACCTCGGTCTTATCAAAGCGGTCGATAAGTTTGATTATACCAAAGGTTTCAAGTTTTCCACCTACGCTACATGGTGGATCCGTCAGGCGATCACCCGTGCCATTGCCGATCAGGCACGCACCATTCGCATCCCCGTTCACATGACGGAAACGATCAACCGCGTGAAAAAAGTTAACAGCCAACTTTTGCATCAGAAAGGCAAGGAGCCGACGCCCGAGGAGATCGCGGCTGAAATCGGCATGAGCCCCGACCGTGTACGTGAGATTCTGCGTATTGCGCAGGAACCCGTTTCCCTTGAAACACCGATCGGTGAGGAGGATGACAGCCATCTGGGTGATTTTATTCCCGATGAAGATGCGCTGGCACCCGAAGCAGCCGCATCGCAGACGTTGCTGAAAGAAGAAATCAGAAGTGCACTGGATACGCTCACACCCCGCGAAGCCAGTGTGCTGATCATGCGCTTCGGACTGGATGATAACCGCCCGAAAACACTCGAAGAAGTCGGTGCGGCATTCAATGTTACCCGTGAACGTATCCGTCAGATCGAAGCAAAAGCACTGCGTAAACTGCGCCATCCGAACCGTAGCAGACGTCTGCGTGACTTTGTTTGATTTGTATAATAATGTATAATTATTTTTGTACATAGTGCTATTTTTTTGAAAGGAAAAAATATGGAAGCATCAGAGAAGCCGACCGGTCTTTATGCACTGATCGAAAAAGGAAAAGTTACGGGAAAACTGTCAACGAAAGACATTGACAGTTTTCTTTTGGAACATGATGTTGACATTGAAGAATTAGATAAAATCTATGAACTGATCGAGCAGAACAATATTGAACTGATCGACGAGATGTCGGATCTTGCCGCCGAAGCGTTGAGTTTTGATTCTGAAGTTGCACGTGTTTATGATGCCGAAAACAGTGAGTCGGAAAAAAGCGGTATGCTTGAGGATCCTGTTCGTGTGTATCTGCGGGATATCGGTCGCATTCCCTTGCTCTCCGGCGAGGAGGAAACTGCCTTGGCGATCCTTGTTGCAGAGGGCGATGCGAATGCAAAAAAACGTCTGGTCGAGGCCAATCTGCGTTTGGTCGTCAGTATTGCAAAGCGGCATCTCGGCAGAGGACTGCAATTGCTGGATCTTATCCAGGAGGGCAATCTGGGGCTTATCAAAGCCGTAGACAAGTTTGATTACACAAAGGGTTTCAAATTCTCCACGTATGCAACGTGGTGGATCAAACAGGCGATCACCCGTGCCATTGCCGATCAGGCACGCACCATACGAATTCCCGTTCACATGGGGGAGATCATCAATAAAGTCAAAAAGGCGAACAGTTTGTTGCTGCACCGCAACGGCAAAGAGCCGACAGAGGATGAAATCGCAACAGAACTCGGAATGTCTGTTGAACGTGTGCGTGAAATCCTGCGCGTGGCGCAAGAACCTGTTTCTCTTGAAACACCGATCGGTGAAGAAGATGACAGCCATCTGGGTGATTTTGTGCCCGATGAGGATGCGTTGTCACCGGCGGAAGCCGCATCCCGTGAACTGTTGAAAGAAACCTTGGCTTCCGTGTTGGGGACACTGACACCGCGTGAGGCGAAGGTGCTGTCATTGCGTTACGGCCTTGAAGACGGGCATCCGCGCACCCTTGAGGAAGTCGGACATGAATTTGAAGTGACGCGTGAGCGCATCCGTCAGATCGAGACGAAAGCCTTACGCAAACTTCGCCATCCGCAACGCAGTAAACTGTTGAAAGATTTTTTGGAATGATACGGGAGGAATGAAATATGAAAAAAAGAGTGATTGCAGGTTTTCTGGTCTTTGCTTTGGCATTGGCCGGCTTGTTGGCAGGTTGTTCAAAGACGGGGGATGCCGTTACCGTGTATCCTGTTTTGTCCGTTGATTCCGCAAAAGCAGGGGATACGGTACAGGTGGATGTGTATATCGATCGGGCAGACTTGTTCTGCTCGACGGATTTTTACCTTTCTTACGATGCGACTTACGTAACGTTGGTCGATGCCTATGCCGAAACGGTTGACGATCTGATCAGTGAAGTGATCTCTGCTGCGGATGAAGCCGGCAATGCATACGTCAAATATGCGGGCCTTACGCTGACTACGCTGGATCTCGATAAAACATTGCTGATGCGTGCCACCTTTACCGTCAATGCCGATGCGCCTGCCGGCGAGCCTTATTTCGGTATTGCCATGGGTGAGTATTGCAAGGGCGATGATCCGCAGGGAAATACTTTCACAAATATCGTTTCCGAAGTGGTCGAAGGCGGTGCAAAACTGACGGTGACCGCCGGTTGATTTATTTACATAATTCGGGGCACAGGGCAATCGGTTTGTCTTGTGCCCTGCGATTTTCGGAGTTCAATTCTGTGTTGAACGGAGCCGGTATTTGAAAAAATTTCATATTTTTGAAAAAAAACTCTTGACAATTGCTTTTCTTGTGTGTATAATGCTATACTGCATTATAGTGGAGACATATATCTATAAAGAATGTCTTTATTTATAATTTTTTATAGTTAACGCACAAAAGAAAATGTCGGGAGTTTTCTTTTTTATGCGTTCTTACCACTGCGGATAAAAAAAGATCGGAGAGTAATGTACATGGCAGATGTGAAGCCCGTAAAATTGGGAAGAAAAACCAGAATGAGTTTTTCCCACATCAATGAGGTTATGGAAATGCCCAACCTTATCGAAGTGCAGAAAACGTCATATCAGTGGTTTTTGGATGTAGGTCTTCGTGAGGTCTTCGGCGATATCGGAGAAATTTCCGACTATGACGGAAATTTGGTCCTTGATTTTATCGACTACAGAATGAATGACCGGCCGAAGTACAGCATTAAGGAGTGCAAAGAGCGTAAGGCAACCTATGCGGCTCCTCTCTATGTTACAGCCCGTTTGCTGAACAAGGAAACCGGTGAAATCAAGATCAATGAGATCTACATGGGTGATTTCCCCAAGATGACACCCAGCGGCACGTTTATCATCAACGGTGCAGAACGTGTAATCATTTCTCAGCTCGTTCGTTCCCCCGGCGTTTATTACGGCATGACGCGTGATAAGACCGGTAAAAAACTGTTCAACACCACCGTTATCCCCAATCGCGGTGCCTGGCTTGAATATGAATCGGATCAGAACGATGTGTTCTATGTCAGAATCGACAAGAGCAGAAAGCAGTTGATCACAGTATTCCTTCGTGCGTTGGGATTGAATTCCAACAGCGATATGATCGAATTCTTCGGTGAGGACGAACGCATCCTTGCGACACTCGAAAAGGATCCCACCGGCAACACCGGTGAGGCTCTGATGGAAGTTTATAAAAAACTCCGTCCGGGTGAACCGCCCACAATCGATACCGCACAGGCCCATATCGACGGATTGTTCTTTGATGAACACCGTTACGATCTCTCCCGAGTCGGCCGCTACAAATACAACAAAAAGCTTGCCATTTCCGACAGATTGCGCAATCAGGTCCTTGCCGAACCTGCCATTGATCCGCTGACCGGTGAGATCATTGCCGAAGAAGGCACGCGCGTGAGCAAGGAACTCGCTTACAGAATTGAACAGGCCGGCGTAAAGGTTATCAACGTCGATGCCAACGGAACGATCGTCAAGGTCATTTCCAACGGCATGGTGGATGCTCCCGAATATCTGCCGATGTTCACGGTTGAAGAACTGGAAGCACTCGGCATCAATGAAAAAGTCAGTTTTGCCGCCCTTTGCAATGTGTTGGATGCTTGCGGTGAAGATAAAGAAGCCCTGACGGAAGCCTTGGCTCGTGACTGTGATCTGCTGATCCCGAAGCACATCACCATCGACGATATCTTTGCAACCGTCAACTATCTGGACTGCCTGGCACACGACGTCGGCCATCTGGACGATATCGACCATCTGGGCAACCGCCGTATCCGTTCTGTCGGTGAACTGTTGCAGAATCAGATCCGCATCGGTTTCACCCGTATGGAAAGAGTTGTCCGCGAAAGAATGTCGCAGGCAGAAGACCGCGATAAGATCACACCGCAGTCTCTTATCAATATCCGCCCTGTTCTGGCGGCGATCAAAGAATTCTTCGGTTCTTCGCAGTTGTCACAGTTCATGGATCAGACCAATCCTCTTTCGGAATTGACGCACAAACGCCGTCTTTCCGCATTGGGCCCCGGCGGTCTTACCCGTGAACGCGCAGGTTTCGAAGTTCGTGACGTTCACTATTCGCACTACGGCCGTATGTGCCCCATTGAAACGCCGGAAGGTCCGAACATCGGTCTTATTTCTTACCTTGCAACATTTGCAAGAATCAATAAATACGGTTTTGTGGAAGCTCCGTTCCGCCGCGTTGATAAAGAAACCGGTATTGTTCTTGACGAAATTGAATACATGACCGCTGATGTGGAAGATGAATTCCGCGTCGCACAGGCAAACGAACCGTTGGATGAAAACGGACGTTTCGCCAAAAACAAAGTAATGATCCGTTGCAGAGGCGAATTCCAGGAAGTGGAAAATACCGCCGCTGACTACATGGACGTTTCTCCCAGAATGGTCGTTTCCGTGGCAACCGCCATGATCCCGTTCCTTGAAAACGACGACGCCAACCGTGCACTCATGGGCTCGAACATGCAGCGTCAGGCAGTTCCGCTTCTGAAGCCGCAGGCTCCCATCGTCGGCACCGGTATGGAATACAAAGCCGCTGTTGACTCCGGTGTTGCAGTCATTGCAGCCAATGCCGGTGTTTGCACGAAAGTCAGTGCTGACTATGTTGAGATCACAACCGACGACGGCAAAATTGATGAATATCAGATCATCAAATTCATGCGTTCCAACCAAGGTACCTGCATCAACCAGAGACCGGTTGTCAACGTCGGTATGCGCGTTGAAAAAGGCGACGTCATTGCAGACGGCCCGGCTACCGATGAAGGCGAAATTTCTTTGGGTAAGAACGTACTGATCGGCTTTATGACCTGGGAAGGTTATAACTACGAAGACGCCGTTCTTGTCAATGAAAAGATCGTTTGCGATGATGTATTTACATCCATTCATATTGAAGAATATCCCACGGAAGCAAGAGACACCAAACTCGGACCGGAAGAGATCACCAGAGATATTCCCAACGTCGGTGACGACGCACTCAAAGATCTTGATGAAAACGGTATTATCCGCATCGGTGCGGAAGTACATTCCGGTGATATCCTTGTCGGTAAGGTGACTCCTAAGGGCGAAACCGAACTCACCGCAGAAGAAAGATTGCTTCGTGCCATCTTCGGTGAAAAGGCAAGAGAAGTCAGAGATACTTCCTTGCGTGTGCCGCACGGTGAATACGGTATTGTTGTTGACGTTGAAGTGTTCACCAGAGAGAACAGCGATGAACTCAGCCCCGGTGTCAACAAAGAAGTCCGCGTTTATATCGCTCAGAAGAGAAAGATCTCCGTCGGTGATAAGATGGCAGGTCGCCACGGTAACAAGGGCGTTGTTTCCCGCATTATCCCGCAGGTCGATATGCCTTTCCTGCCCGACGGCACTCCGCTTGATATCGTTCTGAATCCCCTCGGCGTTCCGTCCCGAATGAATATCGGTCAGGTTCTTGAAGTGCATCTCGGCAGAGCTGCAAGAGAACTCGGCTGGAAGGTCATGACGCCCGTATTCGACGGTGCACACGAACAGGATATCGTTGATCTTCTCAAACAGGCAGGTCTGCGTGAAGACGGTAAGATCGAACTTTACGACGGCCGTACCGGACAGAAGTTTGACAACCCCGTAACCGTCGGTGTTATGTACTTCTTGAAACTGTTGCATTTGGTTGACGATAAGATCCATGCCCGTTCCACAGGCCCGTACTCCCTTGTTACCCAGCAACCTCTGGGCGGTAAGGCACAGTTCGGCGGTCAGCGTTTCGGTGAAATGGAAGTTTGGGCTCTTGAAGCTTACGGTGCGGCTTACACATTGCAGGAGATCCTGACTGTTAAGTCCGACGACGTTGTCGGCCGTGTAAAGACTTACGAAGCCATCGTGAAAGGTCTGAACGTGCCGAAGCCCGGTATTCCGGAAAGTTTCAAGGTTCTTGTCAAAGAACTGCAGTCTTTGGCACTGGATGTCCGTGTTTTGGATGATGAGGGTGCCGAAATTGACCTCAAACAGGATTATGACGATGAAGGCGACGTAATCGATACAAGCGATTCTGAATACATCGTTGACAGTGATATTGAAACAGTCGGCGGATATACCATTGAAGATGTTCCCGAAGATGCCGGCGCAGATATCGGATTCGGTGATGATTTTGACGATGATTTCGGCGCAGATTTCGATTCAGATGTATTTGCCGATGAATTTTCCGACGGCGACAGTTTTGATCAGTAAAAAAACTTCAAGCCGTTTTGCGTATAAATAATAAAGGAGCTGCTGTTAAATGAGCGAAAGCCCTGTAATCGTAAAGAGATATTCGGAAGAGAATTACAACGAGTTTAATTTTGAAGCCATTCAGATCAGACTCGCATCTCCCGAGAAGATCCGCGAATGGTCTTGCGGCGAAGTTACCAAGCCCGAGACGATCAACTACAGAACGTTAAAGCCCGAACGTGACGGTCTTTTCTGTGAAAAGATCTTTGGCCCCACCAAAGACTGGGAATGTCATTGCGGTAAATATAAAAGAATCCGTTACAAAGGCAAGACCTGTGACCGTTGCGGTGTTAAGATCACCAAAGCAAAGGTTCGCCGCGAAAGAATGGGACACATTGAACTGGCTTGTCCGGTTTCGCACATTTGGTATTTCAAAGGTGTTCCTTCCAGAATCGGCCTGTTGCTTGAACTCTCCCCTCGCGAACTTGAAAAAGTCCTCTATTATAATAAATACATTGTAATAGACGGCGGAGATACACCGTTGAACAAGTATGACATCATCAGCGATGCCGAATACTATGATACGGTTGAAAAGTATGACAGAGAGTCCTTCGTTGCCAAAATGGGTGCCGAAGCCATTCAGGAATTGCTTGCGGAACTGAACATCGATGAACTGTATGAACAGCTTCGTGATGAACTTCGCATTGCTACCGGTCAGAAGAAGACGAAAGTCCTCAAGCGTCTGGAAGTTGTCGAATCGTTCAAGAATTCCGGCAACAAACCCGAATGGATGATTCTGAACGTCATTCCCGTTATTCCGCCCGATATTCGTCCTATGGTGCAGTTGGAAGGCGGCCGTTTTGCAACCAGCGATCTGAATGACCTGTATCGCCGTGTTATCAACCGCAATAACCGTCTGAAAAAACTGTTCGATCAGTTTGCACCCGAAATTGTTGTTAATAATGAAAAAAGAATGTTGCAGGAAGCCGTTGACGCATTGATCGACAACGGTCGCCGCGGCAGACCTGTCACAGGTCCGAATAACCGTCCGTTGAAGGCACTGTCCGAAATGCTCAAAGGTAAGCAGGGCCGTTTCCGTCAGAACCTCTTGGGTAAGCGTGTTGACTATTCCGGACGTTCGGTTATCGTTGTCGGTCCGGAACTGAAGATCTATCAGTGCGGTCTTCCCAAAGAAATGGCACTTGAACTCTTCAAGCCTTTCGTTATGAAACGTCTTGTTGAGAAAGATATCTCCAAGAATATCAAGAATGCAAGAAAGATGGTAGACCGTGCAAGCGCAGAAGTCTGGGATGCTCTTGAAGTTGTTATCAAAGATCATCCTGTTCTGCTTAACCGTGCTCCCACGCTTCACCGTCTCGGTATTCAGGCATTTGAACCCGTGCTTGTAGAAGGCCGCGCAATCAAACTGCATCCGTTGGTATGTACCGCTTTCAACGCGGACTTCGACGGCGACCAGATGGCTGTTCACGTTCCGCTTTCCGCCGAAGCACAGGCAGAAGCACGTTTCCTGATGCTTGCCGCCAACAACCTGTTGAAGCCCTCTGACGGTAAGCCCGTTACGGTTCCTTCCCAGGACATGGTGCTCGGTTCGTATTATCTGACGCTCGTTCGTGAAAACGAAGTCGGCGCAGGTCACGTATATCGCGATGAAGATGAAGCTGTCATGGCGTATGATGAAGGCTTCCTCGGTCTTCATGCACCCATCAAGATCCGCATGAGCAAGGTGATCGACGGTGTGGAATATACCGGTCTTGTCGATACTACGCTCGGCCGCGTGATTTTCAACCGTCCCATCCCGCAGGATCTCGGATTCATCAAAAGAGATCCCGCCGATCCCGTCAGTATGCTCAGACCTGAAGTCGATCAGTTGGTCGGCAAGAAGATGCTCGGTAAGATCATTGAAAAATGCATCAGCATCCACGGCACTTCCATTGCAGCCGACGTGCTTGACAAACTGAAAAACCAAGGGTATAAATACTCCACCCGCAGCGGTATCACCGTTTCCGTATTCGATGCGGTTATTCCCGAAAAGAAAAAGGACTTCCTTGCCGAATCCGAAGCGAAGATCGATACCATCATTGCAAAGTATCGCCGCGGTTTCTTGAGCGACAAAGACCGTTCTGCCGAGATCATCAAAATTTGGACCGAATGTACAAATAAGGTTTCCGCAGAACTCAAGAGCAATCTTGATCTGACAAACCCGATCCACATGATGATCGACTCCGGTGCCCGTGGTTCCGCTTCTCAGTTGAACCAGATGTGCGGTATGCGCGGTCTGATCGCAAACACTGCAGGTGAAACGATCGAAGTTCCCATCAAGGCGAACTACCGTGAAGGTCTGAATGTTCTCGAATACTTCATTTCTTCCCGTGGTGCCCGTAAAGGCTTGGCAGATACGGCTCTTCGTACTGCTGACTCGGGTTATCTGACACGTCGTCTTGTAGACGTTTCGCAGGATGTTATCATCCGTGAGGATGATTGCGGCACAAACGAAGGTCTGGAAGTCAGTGACATCTTCTCCGACGGTGACAACGTCATTGAACCTCTGACCGAAAGACTGACCGGCCGTTATCTGCTGAATCCGCTGACGGATGAAAACGGCGAAGTCATTATGAGTGCAGATGAAATGATGACCGAAAAGGATGCAAAACGCATCGTTGAAGCCGGATTTACAAAAGTTGTCATTCGTTCTTTGCTCACCTGTAAAGCCAAGCACGGTGTTTGCCGCCGTTGCTACGGTTCCAACCTTGCTACGGGCGGAACGGTTGCAAACGGTGAAGCAGTCGGCATCATTGCCGCACAGTCCATCGGTGAACCCGGTACGCAGTTGACAATGAGAACGTTCCATACCGGCGGTGTTACCACATCGTCCGATATTACGCAGGGTCTTCCCAGAGTTGAAGAACTCTTTGAAGCCCGCAAACCCAAGACGCTTGCCATTTTGAGCAAGACCAGCGGTATCGTTTCCTTCACGGAAGGTAAGAAGGGTGCTTCATGCATCACGGTCACCAACCAGGAAGATAAAACGAGCGAAGAATACACCATTCCTTACGGTTACCGCAGAGTGGTCAAAGAAGGCGACTTTGTTGAAAAAGGTGCACATTTGACCGACGGTTCCGTAAATCCGCATGATGTTCTTGAGATCCTCGGCGTAGATGCCGTTCATAATTACCTCATCCGCGAAGTGCAGTGCGTATACCGCGTGCAGGGCGTTGACGTTAACGACAAGCACATTGAAGTTATCGTCCGTCAGATGATGCGTAAGGTCAAAGTCGTTGATACGGGTATGACGGATCTGCTTCCCGGCGCAACGATTGCCAAGAATGAATTTGACGCAGCCAATGAAGCTGTGCGCGAACAGGCCGAACGCGAAGGGTATGAGGCAATGGAAGCAACTTGCCAGCCCGTGCTGCTCGGTATCACGAAGGCAGCCCTGGCAACGGATTCCTTCCTGTCAGCCGCATCCTTCCAGGAAACCAACCGCGTTCTTACGGATGCTGCGATCCGCGGCAAGACCGATCCGCTGCTTGGTCTGAAAGAAAACGTTTTGATCGGTAAACTTCTGCCGTCCGGTACGGGTATGAAGTGCTATTCCGACGTATCTGTTGTTCATCAGATCGCCCCCGGTGTTGCTTTTGGTAATATGGACGAAAATTCTTGAGAATTTTTGTAAAAGGTGTTGACAAAACGGGTGTAATTGTGCTAAAATTATTAACCGTGCGAATGGAAAACACCGCAATTGGTTATATTGCAGGGGGAACGCACGTTCCCCCTGTTATATATACAATCATTATTAGAGGAGGTGCAATAGCTTGCCGACATTCAATCAGCTCGTCCGTCACGGAAGACAGTCTCTTGAGAAAAAGTCCAAGGCTCCTGCTCTGGGTAAAGGTCTTAACTCCAAAAAGAACGTTATGACCGATCACAATTCTCCCCAGAAGAGAGGCGTGTGCACAGTTGTTAAGACTGACACCCCCAAGAAGCCCAACTCTGCTCTCAGAAAGCTGGCCAGAGTACGTCTGACCAACGGCATTGAAGTATCCGCTTACATCCCCGGCGTCGGTCACAACCTGCAGGAACACTCTGTTGTTCTTATCAGAGGCGGCCGTGTTAAGGATCTTCCCGGTGTGCGTTATCACATCATCCGCGGTACCCTTGATGCTCAGGGCGTTAACGGCCGTATGCAAGCCCGTTCCAAATACGGCGCAAAGAAAGCAAAGGCTAAGAAATAAGCATTTGCAAACCGACAACTTTTCTTGATTGTGTAACATCACCACGGTGAGTTCTATATATAGTCTCACCTTGGCGCAACGGGGAAAATGTCACTCGAGTACCTATGATATCATTACTATGAAGGAGG
>JAFQKN010000043.1 GCA_017396895.1 Clostridia bacterium | reverse complement strand
GCTAAACGAGTGGAAACAATTTGATTGTTTTATCATTTTTAATTTACGTTTTGCCGTTCTGTTTGACCGATTTTGCTTCAAACGACAGAAAAACTTGCTGTTTCGGTCGTTTAGCGTTTAGCACTCAGAACTTAGCACTTAAATTATGATTTATACACATAAATCATAATTTAGCCGCTTTGAACAGTGTGCCGATGGAATGTCCGTCGGTGAGTTTGTACAGATCTGTCGGATCGGCACCGTTCATGATCACGGTGTCAATGCCCGCTTCTGTGGTCAGTTTTGCGGCGGCAATTTTGGTTGCCATGCCGCCCGTTCCGCGTTTGGTGCCCGAGCCGCCTGCCATGGCTTCAATTTCGGGTGTGATTTGCGGCACGATGGGAATGAGCATGGCTTCTTCATCCGTTTGGGGATTGGCCGAAAACAGCCCGTCAATGTCGGACAGAATGATAAGCGCATCCGCGCCGATGAGTTTTGCGACAATAGCGGAAAGCATATCGTTGTCGCCGTACACGATCTCCTCAACCGCCACGGAGTCATTTTCATTCACAATGGGAATGGTGCCGAAATCCAGCAGTTTGTGGAATGTATTGATGAGATTTTCACGGCGCTCGGGGTGTTCGACGTCACTTTTTGTAATGAGCAACTGCCCGACGGTATGACCGTATTCGGAAAACAGTTTGTCGTACATGAACATCAGTTCGCACTGTCCCACACAGGCGGCGGCCTGCCTGCCGGGGGTGTCTGCGGGTTTTTCGGCAAGGCCGAGTTTGCCCACACCGACACCGATCGCACCCGAAGAAACGAGCACGATCTGCCGTCCCGCATTCTGCAGGTCGGACAGCACGCTGGCTAATTTTGCCATGCGGCGGATGTTGGTTTTTCCCGTATCGTATGTCAGCGTGGATGTGCCGACCTTGATCACGATGCATTTTGCGTCTTTGAGCGAAGCCATGAGAATCTCCTTTGCGTTTTACCTTATTAAAGTAATATAACATGGTTTTTTATATATTGCAAGACAAATTTGCAAGCGACCGTATTCGTGCAATGCCCGAGCATTTCTTTGTCTACTTCGAAAATCTGTGCAATGCACAAAATTTCGAAACAAAAAAAATGAATATCTCTTGCAATTGTGGGGATAATGGTATATAATTACTTCGAAAAACCATGCAAAAGCACAAAAATTCTAAACAGGAGTGGTTTTCGTGCAAGAAATAAAAAGAGATCGGTACTTGCATCAATTGATTGATCGCAAAGAGAACGGTCTGATCAAAATTATTACGGGGATCCGTCGGTGCGGAAAAAGTTATCTTCTTTTTACGCTGTACTACAAATATTTGAAAAGCCTCGGTGTTGATGATGATCACATAATCAGAATCGCGCTGGATGATGATGATAATAAGCAGTATCGGAATGCCGATTCACTTTCGGCATATCTCAAATCAAGAATCGGTGATGATGCAGAAGTGTATTATGTGCTGTTGGATGAGGTGCAGTTTGTTATTACCGATGAAGAACTGCAAAAAAATGAACCGTTGCGCATATACGGAATTCTCAATGGACTGCTGCGCAGAAACAATGTCGATGTTTATGTTACCGGCAGCAATTCACGTTTTCTTTCCACGGATGTAATGACGGAATTTCGGGGCAGAGGGGATGAGGTTCGTGTGTATCCGTTATCATTTGCGGAGTTTTTTTCGGTTTACGACGGTGATAAATATGAAGCGTTTACCGAGTATTCCACCTATGGCGGATTACCGTTGGTGTTGACCAAAAAACGGGAAACGGACAAAGTGAAATACCTGCGTGACAACCTGAATGAGACGTATCTCAAGGATGTGGCAGAACGACAGAACCTGCGGGGAGACGTTGTTATGAGCACACTTGTTGAGATTCTTGCTTCTGCCGTCGGTTCGCTGACAAATCCTCTGAAACTTGCCAACACGTTCAGAAGTTCAGGATTGCAAACCAATGAAAATACAATTTCCGGTTATATTACCTACCTTGCCAATGCCTTCATAATCAATTGTGCAAAAAGGTATGATGTAAAAGGAAAAAAATACATTTCAAGTCCGTATAAATATTATTTTTCCGATATCGGTATACGCAATGCTGCACTGAATTTTCGCCAACAGGAACGTACACACATTATGGAGAATATCATATACAATGAACTGTTGGTCCGTGGATATAATGTCGATGTCGGAATCGTCAGTTACACCGGAAAAACAGCCGACGGAAAGCGCACAACGATCCATTCCGAAGTGGATTTTGTGTGCAACCTCGCAAGCAAACGCTACTACATTCAATCTGCTTTTGCGATCCCGGATGCAGACAAAATGAATCAGGAAACTGCATCGCTTGACCGAATAGACGATTCTTTCAAGAAGATCATCGTTGTCGGTGATCTTATAAAACCATGGACGAATGAAAGGGGATATCTTATTATAAGCATCTATGATTTTCTTTTGAATGCAGACAGTATGAATCTGTGATGCGCAGAGGATCTTTCCGCTATTGCAAAAAAGGAAAAAACTTGATATAATATTATATTCAGGAGGTGAATGTGCCTTGAAATTCATTTCATGGAATGTCAACGGCCTGCGTGCCGTGGTGGGAAAGGATATTTTTATTCCCGCTTTTGAACAACTGAATGCCGATTTTTTCTGCCTGCAGGAAACCAAATTGCAGGAAGGTCAGATCGATTTAAGTTTTGACGGCTACACTTCATACTGGAATTATGCGGAGAAAAAGGGGTATTCCGGTACCGCAATTTTTGCCCGTCAGCCTGCGTTGTCGGTGCAATACGGCTTAGGGATCGAAGAACATGACAAAGAAGGACGTGTCATTACCCTTGAATACGAGCATTTTTATCTCGTGACCGTGTATACACCCAACGCCAAGGAAGACCTCTCGCGTCTTGCGTACAGACAGGAATGGGAGGATGCATTCCGCGCATATATTTTAGAGTTGGACAGCCGCAAACCCGTCATTTTCTGCGGTGATCTGAACGTGGCACACAAGGAGATCGATCTGAAAAATCCGAAGCCCAACCGCGGAAAAGCAGGTTTTACCGATGAGGAACGAGAAAAATTCACCCTGATGCTCGAAAGCGGATTCACGGACACTTTCCGTTACTTTGAACCCGAAACCGCGGGGGCGTATTCATGGTGGAGTTACCGCTACAAAGCCCGTGAAAACAACGCAGGGTGGAGGATCGACTATTTCGTAGCATCTGACCGCCTGCGTGATAAACTGACAGGCGCGTCCATTCACAGTGAAATATACGGTTCCGACCATTGCCCGGTGGAACTGAATGTAAATATTGATTTTTAACAGGAGTGAACAGACATGACAAAAAAAACATTCGGCTGGATGGCGGGCCTTTGCGGCTGGCTGTTCAAATTTGAAGGTTTCTCTTACAAAGCAAGATACCTTCGCAAAAAAGGCGACAAGAAAAAATTTGACGCTTACGTGCAGGAGCGCGTCAATCATCTTTCTTTGGCCGTCGAACAGAAAGCAGGTCTTACATACACCATCGAAGGCAAAGAAAAAATTCCGTCCTCGGGCCCCGTGGTCTATGCCTGCAACCACCAGAGCATTTTTGACACCACCGCCGTGGTGCGCACATCCAGAGATCTGCCCGGTTTTATCATGAAACACCAACTGCGCATGATCCCGCTGACCAGACTGTGGTTCTCGTTCTTTGACTGCGTGTATGTCAACCGCAAGGACAAGGAATCCTCGCACAAAGCCTATGAGACCAGTGTGCAGAATCTGAAAAACGGCAGAAGCATGGCGATCTTCATGGAAGGCACACGCAGCCGTGACGAAAAACACAAACTCGGCAAATTCAAAACGGGTGCATTCCGCATGGCGATGGAAGCAGGCGTTCCGCTGGTTCCCGTTATCATTTGCGGCACGTCCAAAGCCTTTGAAGACACGGGTGAGATCGTTTCCGCCATGGGTAAAGTCAAAGTGCTCGATCCCGTTATGATCCCGAAAATGGACTTTGATGATCTGGAGGATTTCATCAAAGACTTCCGCGAAAAATACGAAGACGAATACGAGGATGTTTTCGAAGAAGTGGAAGATATGAACAAAAACTTCAACCGCTGAATCTTAACAGATAAAGGAGTGTTCTTATGGCTTACAGACTGTTTGCAAACCATTGTCATGTTTTTCCCGAAGGGGCCAAACCCAATGCGCAGATCTCCGATCTGAAAAAACGCATGGCAGATTGCGGCATTGAAAAGGCTGTCTGCTTCACCTGTTTTCAGGATCAGTATGACCGTTGCGGCAAGCCGGGTGATCCCAACACATGGCTGTATGAACAGATCAAAGACGATGATTCCCTTGTCGGCTTCGGTACTGTCAATTTTGAACGCGACGATATCACCGAACAGGTCGAATACATAGCAAGTCTGGGTTTCAAGGGCATCAAGATCCACCCTGCGGCGCAGGAGATCAATATTATGGGAGACAAAGCCCGTCAGGTGTATGCAAAGGCGGAAGAACTTGGGCTGTTCCTGTCCTTCCACACAGGTCTGCACTGGCACCGCCTTGCCGATTACAACGTGCTGTTGTTTGACGAAGTGGCATGGCATTATCCGCGTCTTCGTTTCAGCATGGAGCACATCGGTGGCTACCACTTCTTCCGTGATGCACTTGCTGTGATCTGCAACAACCGCAGAGCTGCGCCCTATCCGACCGTTTATGCAGGTTGGACGAGCGTGGGCGAAACGGATGATGAGATCCCCGACGGCTGGCACCTGAGCGACGTTGAACTGCGTACGGTCATCAAGCAAACGGGCCATGAACGCAGTGTGTTCGGTCTGGACTTCCCCTACAATGACACCGCCGACACCGCCGCATTTATTCAGCGCATTGAAAATATGGACATCCCCGAAGAAGCCAAGATCGGCATTCTGGGCAAAAATCTTGCCGATGCTTTGGGAATTGAATGGTAACAATCAGAAAAAACGGTCTGTTTTTCGCACACGCGGAGAACAGACCGTTTTTTCATGTACCCTATTGACATGGTATGCGCAAAACGATATAATCGTTGCATATGCAACTGTTGCATACGCAACTGCTGTCGTAGGAGGTTATCATGCCCGGATTTATGAAATCTTTGAATAATATCAGCCGCTGTCAATCGATTTACCGCAATGAAAAATTGCAGGCAGAGGGTATTTGTGCGTGTCATCATGCATTTATTCTAACCGTTGCAAAACGTCCCGGTCAAACGCAGGAGGCCATTGCAAAGGAGATCTGTCTGAACAAAAGTACCGTTACAAGAGCCCTTGCGCATTTGGAAAGTCACGGTTACATTCAACGGTGTGCAAACCCCGATGATAAACGGGAAACCCTCGTGTATCCGACGCAAAAACTGCAGGATATTCTGCCTGCCGTGCGCGGTGTGGCAAAAGAGTGGAATGATACGTTGACGCAGGCTGTCGCACCGGAAGAATTGGCTGTGTTTTATTCCGTTTTGCAACGGTTGGAGAACAGTGCAAAGCATTTGACGCAGGAGAAAAACACATGAAAAGAATTCTTTTATATCTCAAACCCTACCGTCTGCGAATGCTGGCAGGATTCACGGTCAAAGTAACGGGCACGATGGCGGAGTTGGTACTGCCGTACATATTGACACACATACTCGAAAACGTGATCCTGAAGCAGAATGTCAGCGAGATCGTTTTTTACGGCGTGGTCATGATCGTTTTCAGCATCATTGCCTGTTTGGGCAACATCATCGCCAACCGCATGGCGGCAAGGGTGACCACAAACTTTTCAAAAGCCATGCGCCGCGATCTGTTTACCAAAACGCTGTATCTTTCGGGGGCTGACACCGACCGTTTTACCGTTGCATCTTTAGAATCGCGCATCACCACCGACACGTATAACGTACATAATTTTATCGGCATGATGCAGCGTATGGGTGTGCGTGCGCCGATCCTGCTCATCGGCGGTATTGCACTGACATTGGTCATGGACCGCGCGTTGGCTTTGGTGATGATCGCAACTTTGCCGATCATCTTTGTCACTGTATACGGCATTTCCCGTAAAGGCGTTCCGCTTTACAGCAACGTGCAGAAAAGCACCGACAGCATGGTGCGTGTTGCCCGCGAAGATATACAGGGTATCCGCGTTATCAAAGCCCTTTCCAAAAACGAACACGAAAACCGCCGTTACGATAAGGTCAACCGTGAATTGTCCGACCGTGAACGTCATGCAGGCACCGTTATGAGCATCGTCAATCCCGTGATGACACTGCTGATGAACACGGGCATTGCCGCGGTGGTGGCGGTGGCGGCCCTGCGTGTGGCAAAAGAGCAGTCAAGCCCGGCCACGGTCATTGCATTCATGCAGTATTTCACGCTCATTTCCATGGCGATGATGTCGCTGTCGAGAATGTTTGTCATGTATACCAAATGTGCCGCATCCGCAAACCGCATTGCCGAGGTGCTGGACACCCCCGAACGCTATGAGGTCATTGCAAGCAACGAAAAGGCAAACGGGGATCACATCACTTTTTCCGATGTCTGTTTTTCATATTTCGGTAAAAAGAACGATCTGGAAAACATTTCGTTTTCCGTTGCAAAAGGCGCGCATCTGGGCATCATCGGTGCAACGGGCAGCGGCAAATCCACGGTTCTGAAACTGCTGATGCGGTTTTATGAACCGACACAAGGAGAAATTTATATTGACGGCAGACCTTTGCGGTCATTCAGCCGTGAAGAACTGACGAACACGATCGGCATTTCTTTGCAGAACGGCTTTATTTATGCCGACACAATAGAAGAAAACATCCGTTTCGGCAGGGATCTGCCGTTTTCTGCCGTTGAAAATGCCGCAAAGATCGCACAGGCGCATGACTTTATCACCGCCATTCCCGACGGTTATTCTCACTTGCTTTCAACCAAAGGCACCAATCTTTCGGGCGGTCAACGACAGCGTGTGCTGATCGCAAGAGCATTGGCCGGGGATCCGCAAATTCTGATTCTCGACGATTCTTCTTCCGCATTGGATTACAAAACCGATTCGCTTTTGCGTGCGGCCTTGGACGAACACATGAAAAACACAACCGTGATCACCGTGGCACAGCGTGTCAGTTCCGTCAAAAACTGCGATCTGATCCTGGTGCTTGACAAGGGTAAGATCATCGGGCGCGGCACGCACGAAGAACTGATGCAGACCTGTGAAGAATATATAGAGATCAGCCATTCGCAGATGGGAGGTGCCTTTGTTGACTGACGAAAAAAACAAAACCCCCGTACGAAAACGGGATAACAAAGGGATCTTTCTGCGCTTGAGTAAATATGTTCTGCAACAGTGGCACTTGTTTGTGCCGGCTCTTTTATTTACTTTGCTTTCCAATCAGTTGTCCTTGCTCGGACCGCGCTATTCGGGTGCGGCACTGGATGCCATTGAAGCGGTAGGCGGTGTGGATTTCCCCGCCGTGTGGGAAAATGTGATCAGAATGATCGTCTGCTATGCGCTTTCGGCGGGACTTTCCTATGTTCTGGCGGTCATTATGATCCGTCTGAGTCAAAAGATCACCTATAAAATGCGCAAGGAACTGTTTGAAAAACTGAACACCCTGCCTGTGGGCTATTTCGACACCCACCACACAGGCGATATCATCAGCCACCTTTCTTACGACATCGACACCGTCAACAGTACCCTTTCGCACGATCTTGTGCAGGTCATGACCAGCATTTACACCGTTGTCGGCTCGCTGATCTTCATGTGGCGCATTTCAAAACCCATGATCCTCATTTTTGTTTTCACCGTTCCCGTTTCGATCCTGTTCACACGCTATCGCTCCAAAAAGGTACGTCCGCTGTTCCGCAAACGCAGTAAAAAATACGGCGAACTCAACGGTTATGCGGAAGAAATGCTGTCGGGTGCGCGCAGTATTGAAGCGTACGGACGGCAAGACGTGATCGCAGAACGCTTTGAAAACCGCAATGAAGATGCCATGAATGCCTATTACGATGCCGAATACAGCGCGGCTTTGCTGTTTCCGACCATCAATCTCATCAACAATATCTCCATTGCGTTTGTTGCCATTTTCGGCGGTATTCTGTATATGTATTCACAAAGCGGTGCGGTGGCGGTCGGCTCTGCCTTTTTCATCAGCCTCGGCGGTGTGGCACAGTTTGTGCAGTATTCGCGCAAGTTTGCAGGCCCGATCAATGAATTTTCCAATATTCTGCATGAGTTTCAATCCGCTTTTTCGGCGGCAGAGCGCGTGTTCCGTGTGCTGGACGAGCCGAGTGAACCGGCCGATGTGCCCGATGCCCGGCAACTTTCCCATGTGGACGGCAATGTGGAGTTGGACGGTGTCGATTTTGCGTACGTGCCCGAAAAACCGATCCTCAAAAACGTGAATGTGACCGCCGAAAAAGGGGCAACGGTTGCCATTGTCGGCCCCACGGGTGCCGGTAAGACCACCATCATCAATCTTTTGATGCGCTTTTACGATCCGCAATCGGGTGAGATCCGTCTGGACGGCATTCCTGCCCTGCAGATCCGACGCACAGATTTGCGCAAGGCTTTTACCATGGTCTTGCAAGATACGTGGCTGTTTCACGGCACGGTATTTGAAAACATCGCCTACGGACGCGAAAACGCAAGCCTTGATGATGTAAAGTCGGCCGCAAGAGCCGCGCACATCGATACGTATATTGAAAGCCTGCCCGACGGATATGACACGGTCTTATCCGATGACGGCGTAAACATTTCCAAAGGACAAAAACAGCTTATCACCATTGCCCGTGCGTTTTTGTCGGATGCACCGATGCTCATTCTGGACGAAGCGACGTCCAATGTCGATTCGCGTACCGAACAGCAGATCCAATCCGCCATGAGTGACCTGATGCAAAACAGAACCTGCTTTGTCATTGCCCACCGTCTTTCCACCGTGCAGAATGCCGACGTCATTTTGGTTGTGCAGGACGGCCGCATCACCGAACAGGGGACGCATGAACAGTTGCTTGCACTGGGCGGATTCTACAGCACGCTCTACAATTCGCAGTTTTCCTGATCTGTTTGTCCTTTGCATTGCATAATATTTTTTCATCGGCAATAGAATAATAAAAAAGAAAAGGGAAGTGCCGATGATGAAGAAAATGCTCATACTTGCCGCGTTTCTGTTTGCGGCAACGGCCTGTGTGCCGTTTGCAGGGCTGTATCTGCGTGCACAACGCCGATTGCCGATGCAGGAGGCCGTGTTGTCCGAAGATGCGACGGAGATTGCGCTTGACGAAAAGGTGAATGCAACTGCCGCTGAGCCGACCGAAGTGACAAATGGCGCACAGCAGGAAGAAATTCTCGTGTGTATGGCCGACAGCGGTGTTGTGGAGGAAATGGAACTGATCGAATATACGATCGGTGTCGTAGCGGCGGAAATGCCCGCACTGTATGAGGCGGAAGCACTCAAGGCGCAGGCGGCGGCATCGATGAATCTTGCACGGCGTGCAATCGCTGAGGGAACGAGCGAACGCTTCAACGGCGGCCATATTTCGTCTTCCTCCTCTGTCTCGCAGGCTTATCTGACGCACGAACAGATGCGGTATAAATGGGGCGATGATTATGAGGTGTATTACAATAAGATAAAGAATGCCGTGTCTGCGGTCGCCCCTTATATGATCATGTATGAAGACGAATTGTGTATGACCGTGTTTCATGCCATGTCCGCAGGAAGAACGGAAAACAGCGAAAACGTGTGGGTGTCTGCCTTGCCGTATCTGACTGCGGCGGACAGTTCCTTTGACAGCAGTGCCGATTCTTTTACGGTGTCCGTGCGCATAGAGGCGGATGCTTTTGCAAAGGGGTTGGAAGTGTACGGATTTGAACCGACACAGAATGCAAGGCATTGGTTGGGGGAAAGCGTTTACAGCGATTCGGGTACGCTTCTGTCGTTGCAGGTGGGGGAGATCACCGTCAGCGGTCAACAGGTGCGCAGTGCGTTTGGCTTGCGCAGTGCGGCGGTGTCGGTCGTGTATGAGGACGGTGAATTTGTGCTCACCACCAAAGGCTACGGGCACGGTGTGGGCATGAGCCAGTACGGTGCGCAGCAGTTGGCTTTGCAAGGCAAAACGTGGCAGGAGATTATCATGCATTACTATAACGGTGTAAGCGTGGTGCCGAAAACGCAAATGCCTGCCTGAAAATCAGATAAATGTAAAAAAATATGAAAAAACACTTGACAATCGACCGGTGGTTTGTTATACTAATCGGGCAAACAAGCAGACGGCGTCAGCCGCTCTCACCCGCCGAATTTCGTTTCATCGGGTAGATAGTCAGGGAAAACGGGTGTAAACCCTTTTGTTTTGATGAGAGCGCGGGCGCATTGCGTCCGCGTTTTGTATTTATTTTCGGAGGTGTTTGAGTATCGCTACCAAGGAACTGCAAATCAATGAGGAAATCCGCGACAAGGAAGTTCGTGTTATCACGGAAGACGGTGAACAACTCGGCATTATGAGTGCAAAACAGGCACTTGAGGCCGCTGTTTACAGAAATCTTGACCTTGTCAAAATTGCTCCGCAGGCACAGCCGCCCGTGTGCAAGATCATGGACTACGGTAAGTACCGTTTTGAGCAGCAAAAGCGGGAAAAGGAAGCCAAAAAGAACCAGAAGGTCATTGAGATCAAAGAAGTTCAGCTTTCCTTGAACATTTACACGCACGACTTTGAAACCAAGGTCAACCATGCACGCCGCTTTTTTCAGGCAGGCAACAAGGTAAAAGTTTCCATCCGTTTTCTCGGACGTGAAATGTCCCATCCCGAACGCGGTATCGAAATTATGAACCGTTTTGCCGAGCAGTGTGCGGAACTTTGCACGGTTGAAAAAGAGCCCAAGCTCGAAGGTCGCAATATGCTGATGTTCCTTGCCGCAAAAACGGCAAAGAAGTAAACACCCCGTATGTCGGTTTTTGCCGACAGATTCACTTGTTAATAATGAATGGAGGAAAATAAAAATGCCCAAACTCAAGACCAACTCCGGCGCTAAGAAGCGTTTTAAGCTTTCCAAGAACGGCAAGCCCATCCGCGCTCACGCCTACAAGTCCCACATCCTGAACAAGAAGTCCACCAAGAGAAAAAGAAATCTGCGCAAGACTGCCGTTGCCGATAAGACCAACGTTAAGCAGATCAAACGTCTTATTCCTTACAAATAAGAAGAACGATAGGATTATTGGAGGT
>JAFQKN010000002.1 GCA_017396895.1 Clostridia bacterium | reverse complement strand
CGATTTCGACTTCATCGTTAACACCGATACGGAAACGGTTTTGCTGAATATGGAATCGTTTGAAAACTTTGCAGACGATGTGATTACCGTAACCACCGGTATTTACCGCTTCCGTTATCAGCGTCAGTATGCCGTAAACGGAACGACCGCACAGTATTTCTTCAAACCTGTCGATAACAGGGATACATACATTGAATATGCTGCGGAATATGATCTGCCGAATACGCCTGTTGCACTTTCTTACCTTGAAGAAGGTGAGGGGACTGTCGGTCAGGCCGCATATCTGTATACGGCTGAACACAAGGATGCAACCACCATCCCCGAAATGATGACCATGAACAGCCTGTTCAATGCCGTGTTTACAAGTAAACCTGCCTCTGCGTATGTCACTTTGCCGACAGGCGATTATTATATCGGTGATACATGGGATTCCCAGTTCCTTACGTTCACAAATGACCAGTTGCTCAATCTGAAAGATTACAAGCAGACGGTCAACCAGATCGACCTGTATACACTGCGTCAGTACGCCGAAAGTCTGACACAGTTGTATTCCAATGAAGTGCTTGTGCATTTGTTCCCCGGTACCATCGGTAACATTAAAACCATGCAATATCTGTTGACGGCCGGCACGGTAGCACCGCACCGCACCGTACGCGGAACGGCTACTTATACAGCCTCTGTTGACAGACTGGATTCCATCGTCTATCAGTTTGACGCGCTGTTCACAAATGAAGACGTCATGAGCACGATCAATATGTTCCTCGGTGAGACCATGGATGATTTGTTTGCCGGAACTCTCGCCGAAGGACATACCTATGCCACCGCACAGGATCTTATTAAGGTTTTGCTCAAAGGTATGCTGTATTCCGATGAAATGTGTACCATGGTCGTCAGCAACATTTATCCGCTGATCGCAAACCTTTTGCTTGACTTGTTCGCAAGTGCCGAAGGCTTTGCCAATACGCTGAACTCTTTGGTGGATTGGGCGTTGGGCCATCTGAATGCTGCTTTGACACCCGGCGATCTTGCCGAATTTTTGAAAGAATATCCCTCCGCTTATGCCGCACTGAAAGCGGCGGGCTCCTCCATGGATTCATGGAGCAAAGTCAGATGGGGAAACGTGACATGGGAAAAGAGAGACGGTACACGCATTACCGACCGTGACACATTTGCCGCAGCACTGGCTGCCACGTTCCGCGGTCTTCGTGTTGCCGTGCTTTGCCTGTTCTGTGACGACTCCTATTGGAAATTGGATCTTCTCGACGGTGTTGTTGCAAGTGTTGTCGAACAGGCCGGTTATAAAGATCTGCTTCTGCCGTTGCTGGAAGCACTCGGTCCCAAACAGGCAAGCAATGCGACGGATAACGATAACCTTGCCGCAGGTCTTTGCTACAGTGCGGATGACTACAGAGTCCGTGCAAGAAACAATCGCTTGAACGGTGACTCCTATTTGATGGATATTCTGATCCCGCTTCTGAAATGGGTGGAGGAGATCGTTGCCATCAAACCCATTGAAACGGTTTGTCAGTTGTTGCCGAATCTTGTCAACTTTATTATTCGTGATACCGGTGACAACCTGCTGGATTGCATCAATAAAATTGAACTTAATATTAAAATTTTCTTCGGCGCTGGCAGTGTTTTTTCTAAGTCCATTGCTGATCTCATCGGTGAGGCTACTATGGGACCGCTTGATTCTCTGAATCATCTGCTTGCAGATCTCATCGGCTTTACCACTACCGACTCCGAAGGCAATGAAATGCCTTATTATCTTCCCAAGATCCATGAAAACAAACTGATTGAATGCGGCACGATCAATGACAGACACACAGTTGACGTCAAGCATCCCGGTCAGGTATTCCTGTTCCTGCTTCGTTTTGTGTTAACGGCTGTCGGCTATCGCTATGACATCAACAACGAGGAACTGCCCTTTGTGATCGAATGCTTCGGCATTGACATGAACAGCGAACTGTTTATGGGCATGACCTTCGGTGATCTGATCTATAACATTATGCTGCATCCCGACGAAGCACTTTGCGGATTGTTGGAGTTGTTCTATCCGAACGAATACGGCAATTACTATGAAGATAAAGATTATACGTATCCGTTGGAACCGATCCGCTTCTATCAGGATACACTGTTGAATCCGACTCTCAATCCCAGACTCAGCTACGGTGCACCCGTGATCTATTCCGATCTTTGGACACAGGAAATGGCTACGGAAGTGGTAACCGATCTCGGCCCGCTTGCCGATAACGTACTCAAACTCATCGGTGTGGAAGGCATGGAGGACGGTCTTGGTGCATTCCTTGAAGATCTGATCTACGGTTATATTTCCGATGAGACGGTCAATATGCTGTTCAATCTCCTGTATCAGCTCCTCAGCGGTGTGGACGGCACATTGGGCGATATCAATATCATTGCTTTGCTGGATTATATTTTTGACGTTGAGTTTACTCCCGACAGAGCAGCGCGCCGTGTCAACGCAATGCTCGGTTATGCGCCTGCACAGGAAGAAGGCGATACGGTACTGCCTTATACGGCACTGTATTCCATGCAGACGTGGGAAGATGTCTTTACTCCTTACACGTATGATCCGGATACCGACACCGAGATTCGCGTTCTGACCGATGCAAACTTCAATTGGGGTGTCGATGAGGCTGAACAGTATGGCCTGACCAAAGGCGAAGCATTCATCCGTGTTATGTCGGCACTGCTTTCTCCCGCATCGTTCATCTTTGAGTTTATTATGCTCGATCAGCCCTTGAACGTGTTCGGTTTGGTTTCTCTGCCGTCGTATGCAGGTTATCAGTATACATTCATTGCCCTGCTTGAATTGCTCACCTGTCCTGCGAGAGATATTGCGACGTATGATGAATACTATGAAGCAACCATCGAACTGAAGAAGACCGGCAGACAGGACGATCTTGACCGCGCTGAATGCAATACGTTCTATTATATTCTCAAGCCTATTCTCGGTCTTGTTGATAAGGCCATTGCCGATCCCGTCAGTACGGTGTTTAATCTCCTGCCGAATCTGATGTTCTTCATCTCCATCGGGGCTATGAACGATCTTGTGAATAACCTCGTTCATTTTGCATACGTCCTGTTGGATATCGTAAAGCCTATATTCAATGCTTATGATCTTGTGAACGGATTGCTTTCCAATATTGATTTGGGTGGATTTACGCTGAATCTGAGTCTTCCGTTGGATGTAGACTTCAACTCCATTATCAGCGGCTTGTTGGGCTCCATGCTCGGTAGTTTGCTGGTTGTCGGCACCAAAGAAGTTACCGATGAGAACGGCAATGTTGTGGAAGAAGATATTGCACTGACCTTACCGTATATCGATTTCTATACCCTTTGTGCCGGTACGCTCAAACGATTCGACTCCAAGGAAATGCGCCGCATCGTTCGTTTGGATGCCGCAGGCGGCGGCGATCTGCTGACAGCCCTGTTGCGCTTGGTTGTCTCCGTTCTGTTTATGGACGAGAATATTGATGCGCTCATTGCCTTGTTGCTCAATGTCTCCACAAACCTTGACGATTACGACAAGGAAACCATGGTCATCTTGATTGGCGAACTCGGTGTTTTGATGGAAGATTTCCAGACCGAAGATATCATTCTGGTCGTTTTGTATCATTTGATTACGAAGTTGACTGATCTGTCCGTCACATTGGTTGATCTGCTTGCAGACTCCGGACTTACGATCATGGATCTTGTAGCCGTGATCGGTTCGATTGAAAGTATAGATGATCTTGGTGTGCTGATCGACTTCATCGGCGGTCTCGGTGCAGACGATAATCCGTATCAGCCTGACAATGACGGTGACGGTGTTCCCGATGATCCGCAATCCGGCGGCGGCATTGATACAGGCAATGCATTGATGTCGATTTTTGATAAGATCAAAGCTTTCTTTGAAAAGATCATTTTGTTCTTTAAAAAGACGCTCGGTCTTGCATAAACAATTGCAATACAACAAAGAACCTGCGAGGAATATAACCTCGCAGGTTCTTTTGTTGTTGTAAATCAATAGTAACGGATCAAAGAAACCAGTTTTCCGAGAATGATCACTTCATCGCAAATAATTGGTTCATACGCATCGTTTTCCGGTTGCAGACGGAACTGACCGTTTTCTTTGAAAAAACGCTTTACGGTGGCTTCATCGTTGAGCAAAGCGACCACGATTTCACCGTTTGCGGCATAGGGTGTCTTTTCGGCAATGACAATGTCGTTGTTCAGAATGCCGGCATTCACCATGCTGTCGCCGCGCACGCGCAGAGCAAACAGAGATTTGTCTTTGGAAACCGTACCGCCGTAGGGAACGTAGCCTTCAATGGATTCAACGGCCAAAATGGGCATACCTGCCGTGACCGTGCCGATGAGGGGCACCTGCGTGTAACTTCCGGAATTGCCGCGTACGCGGATGGAACGCTTGAGCATGGGATCGCGCTCAATATAACCTGCTTCTTCCAAAGCATCCAGATTTGCCTGCACGGAGGAGGTGGATTTTAATCCGACTGCCGCACCGATCTCACGCACCGAAGGAGGAACACCGTTTTGTGAGCGTTCGGAAAGATATTCATAGATCTTTTGTTGGGTTGCATTCAGACCTTTCATGCAAATAAAAACTCCTTTCTAATAAGATGTAATACTTATTCAACCATATTATAGCACAAATGTTTTCAAAAAGCAAACATTTGTTTGTAAAAAATGAAAAAAATTTTTTACTTTTTTTGTAATCGGTATAAAATGCACGGTACAGGCAAAACTTGCAAACGGAGGTGTTCATATTGATGATCAACGATACAGAAAAAAGAAAAAACCATAAATACCGTAATGCAGGTCTTTTGGTGGGGGCTTGTGCATTTGCGCTTGCATTGGGTGCATTGACACAGGTCGTTACCCGAACGGATGATCCTCTGCAGCAACAGGTACAGAATCAGACAAGTGCGGACAGTGCCGCATTGGATACCGTTCCGCAACAGGTGCAAACGACTGAGCAGGATGTAGGGTGGACACCGCAGGAATTTGCTTCCCTTGCGGACAGTATTTTTGAGGATGCCAGCCAACAAGCGGACGCGGTATTTGAGGGTGCTACGGAAGAACAGCAATCGGTTGCCGCAGATGCAACACCTGTAGACGGTCCTGTTACCGCGCAGAAAGAGTATTTGTTGCCGTGCGGTACAGATATAGTGAAAGATTTCAGTATGGGGATTCCCGTGTTTTCGGACACTATGCAGGATTGGCGTACGCACAACGGGGTTGATTTCGGTGGCAAACAGGGAGATCCTGTTGTTGCAATTGCCGATGCTACGGTGCTGTCTGTTGCCGAAGATACCGCATGGGGCGGCGTGGTCGAATTGGATCACGGCAACGGATTGACGGCGAAATATGCAGGCTTGCAGTTTGATTCCGTCGATCTTGCAGAAGGGGGCCGTGTTGCGGCCGGTGATGTGATCGGTACGCTCGGGAATGTGCCTGTAGAGGCAAAACAGGGAAGCCACCTGCATTTTGAAATGCGTGTCAATGGGGAAATTGCCGATCCGATTGAATTGCTCGGACGCGGCGGAACGGATGAATAAAACAACAGGTTGCCGTTTGCGTGCGGCAACCTGTTGTCTATATATAATGTAATAAAATATAAGAGACGCTTATTCGTAGCGGCTGTCCAGTTCACCCTTGAAGATCTTGCGGATCTCAACCAGTTCAAGATCGGAAAGACCGACAGAGCAACGAAGGATGCGGCGTGCATCGTCTACGCCGATGTTTCCGTCACCGTTGAAGTCAGCGGCAAGCAATGTCAGATCGGAAACGGTCTTCCAATCCAGACCGACGGCAAGGCGCAGTGCCGTTCTTGCATCGGCAGGCGTGAATGTGCCGTCAACATCAGCATCGCCCGACATAAACTCAATCTTGGTCTTTGTCAGTGCTGTTTTGTCGCAGATGTAAAGTGCACCGTTGTCATCGTAGGTGTAAGCGGTGAATGTCAATGTTGTTCCGTCCACGGTAATGGCGGAGAACATGGCATTCTTGAGATCTCCATCTTCCTCAATCGGAAAATCATAGTAATGATTGGGGAAGTATTCAGCAGTTTCCGACAGTTCTGCAGGATTGTACTTTTTGACACCGCTTGTGGCACTGCTGACGAACATTGTGCCGTCCGTATCTGCGTAGGCTTCATATTCAATACCGTCGCGCGTGATCGTAACGGTCTCATGGTTGCCTGCACCGTAGTAAGAAACGGGCTGGGTACGCAGATAAACGTGGTCGTGACCGGAGAGAACGAGATCGATATCAAGTTCCGTGAACAGTTCCGACAACTGATTTCTCAAAGCGCAAACATCATCGTCGCCAACGTGTGAACCTTTGGAATAGATGGATTTGTGCATTTGTACGATGATCCAATCTGCGTCGCTCTGTTCAATATCCTCGCGCATCCAATTGACCTGTCCTGCGGACAGTTCATTGTTTTCATCCAGATCATTGGTATTCAGCACAACAAAGTGTACGTTGTTGTAATCATAGGAATAATATGTTCCCGTTTCGGTGAATTGCGGAATGCCGATGCTGTCTTCGGACAGATGGAAATAGTTGTCAAGCGCATTTGTTCCGTATGCTTCGTGGTTGCCTGCGGTGGGCATGATCGCCATATTGATAAGATTATCGGAGGCACTGTCAAGTCCCCATTTCCACTGCATAAAGCCGTCACCGTGGTCAACAAAGTCACCGGTATGTGCTACGAAAGCGGTTTCGGGAAAGATTTCAACCGCGTCCTGCAAAAGTTTTCCCCAAACCCCGTACTGTTCTTGGGTGATAGATTGCGTATCGGACATGTGCAGGAACGTGAAACTGTCATCATTTCCGCTTGGTGTGATCAGTTTGCCGGTCTCACTCCAGTAGCCGCGTGCCGCGTCGCCGATGCGATAGTAGTAAGTTGTGCCGGGGGTAAGTCCCGTCAGTTCAATGCGGTGACGGTATACCTCGCGATCAACGGACATAAGTCCGATCACGCCGACATCCACACCGTTGAAACTGCGCACTTCCTGCGTGGTGAATTTTTTGGCCTGTACGCCTTTGGGGAGATTGTTTTTGCCTGTAAAGTTCGGCTCTTTGTCTGTCTGATAAAGTTCAAGGTCTGTGCCGTCCACATAATACTTGGTATACCAATTGAGGTTGTAGGTCGTGGAAGCATCCGCACCGAACGTGCCGGAGATCAGGGACGGCAGTTGCATTTCTTCCTGTGTGGGAGCGATTTCAATGGGGCCGTTATAAACATAAGTCACGTTGTTATCGCTCGGTGCATGATCGGCAAGGTCATCGTCAATGACACAACCGCTGATCATTCTGTAGAGAACGTCACCGATGCCGTCAACCATGCTGTCAATGTAAATGTATTCATCCAGCAGATAGTCGATCACTTCATCGACGGAAGAACCGTATTTAAGGTTTGCGAATTTCAGCACGGTTTCTGCGAGTGTCAAATAGGAGGTGACATCGGTAGGTTGGCAGTTGATGGCCGCAAGAACGGCATCCATCAAAGCCTTCATGGTGTTCAGCAGGGAGAAATCCCCGTCTTTAACCAACCAGTCAAAGCAACCTGCGGTAAGCAGAACCATAATAAATTCATAAAGAGAGTTGAAGGAATCGAATTCGGGGATTACGTTGATATCGGACTTGACGAAGAGTTCGGTCGGTCTGACTTCAATGTTGGCAAGCAACGTGTCCATGACGATATCGTGCACGACAACGTCAATGATTTTTTCTACGATGGGCTTGACGATGGCACCCGATTGCATATTGGCAAGCACATCCTGCACGAACGGATCGTCGCTGATGTTTTCATTGCCTTCATACATATAGTAGAATACGCTCATCAGCATATCGGCAAGGGTGCCCCCTCGGTCGGGATTGCCGAAGCCGATGGTGTTAATAAACTTCGTGCAGGGCTTTTCGCTGATCTGCAGACTCAGCAGTTTTTCGACGGCAGGTTCAAGCACTTCATCGCAGGTCTTTTCGGGATCCGCGACCAAAAGTTTTACGATCTGTGCATCCAGATCTTCCAAAAACCACATGATATTTTTTGCCGTGAACAGTTCAAAGTCTGCAAACACAATACCGCCTTTGAGCAGATCGTTGAGCGTGCTCTCAAGATCAATTTCCATTAAATGCTCAATAAACGGAATGATGCCGCCGATCTCTTTGATATCATTCGCATAGGGGATGAGGAAGTTGCGTACCATGCGCATTAAGTATGCGGTGGAATCGGCATTGCAGAACTGATTTCTGAATACGGAAATGCTGTTCGGCATCGGATCACTGTAGTCAGCCGTCAGTTCCACTGTCGGTGTGCCGTTGCATTCGTAAGTGCCGAAATGCGATGTATAAGAGCCTGTATTTTTGTCATAGGAGATCGAAGTCAGGCGATATGCGGCAGGGAATTCGGTGAGTGTGGGGGTGATGATGCTGTACATCACTTCACCTGCATCCGAATAGGTGATATCTACGTCGCTGACGTGTTCATGTCCGCTGAAAACGTAATGCAGACCTGCATCGGCAAGAATTTCCTGCAGTTTATAGTGTTCGTCAATGACAAATCCGGAAAGCACGTATTCATGCAGATAGTTGATGCCGGATATATTCCAGTGTGTCGTCATGACGGGCGTTTCACCGTTGGCCTTGGCATCTTCGATCTCGGCCATCAACCATTCAAACAGTTCATCCGTCAAACCGCCGCTGGTCTCCTGCTCGTTTGTCCCGTCTTCGGTTATGTCTGCGGAGTAATGACCTGCGTCAAGCATGATCAGACGGTAGCCGTCATCCAACTGTACGGAATAGGAGAGCATACCTGCTTTTGCTTCAATGCTCTGCTTGTTGCTCACGTTTTTGTAATCGATGAACGTGTGATACGCATCGGCAAAACCGAACTGATAGTAAATCTCAAGGAAATCCTGCGGCGTAGTCCGTTCGACCGGTGTGTTGTTATAGGATGCGGCTCTGCTGTTGTTGATATCGTGGTTGCCGTTGCTGACAAACACCTGCAGACCGGTTGCTCTTTCAAATGCCTGCAGTTTTTGCGCCAACTCCTCATGTCCCTGCTTTTCACCGTTGAGCGTCAAATCGCCCGATAATACGACATACTTCAGCCCTTTTTCGATGGAGGCGTATTCAAGGGAGTCAAACGCACTGTCGATCAGATAATCGAGAGTTTCGTAATTGACATTGCTTGTCAGCAGTTTTTCGATAAATGCATCGTATTCGGCATCTTCTTCATGCGGAGCCAATGCTTTCGGGTAATAATGTGTGTCCGAAATCGTGGCGAGCAGAAGTTCTCCCGATTTTGTTTCATTCTGTGTGGCACTGACGGCAACGGGCAGACCTGCCAACAACATGGCAACGCACAGAATGACGGCGAGAATGCCGTTCAACTTCTTTTTTGCGGAAAAATTATTCATCTTAATCCTCCTTCTTCGGTTATCCTACGGAATCATTACCGAAATTCAGGTCAATATTGATATTGTTGTTAAATGCGTCGGTCGGGCTGCTGTTGTTTCCCGTAACAACTTCGGAAGAAACAACACCGTAATACCAAACTGTGATCAGTACGTCATAATACTGTCCGTCTTTTGCATACATTCTGTTTTCACCCGGTACGACGGCGGTCATGCTTCCGGGGGTTGTGTAGGCAACCGAGCCGCTTTTTGTTTTGTCGCCGTCGGAATAGGTTTTGTATTCAACAAAGTAAGTCAGACCGTATGAATCCAAAGCTGCTTGCGCTTGAATAATAGGTTGTCCCGTAACATCGGGCATCGGCAATGCGCTGACCGAAAGCATCAACTCGCTGCCTATTGCCACCGAATCACCGAAGTTCAGACTTTGACGGTCGATCTGACCGTATGCACGGGAGGAACCGGTCACCATAACGAAACGAACGGTGAAATTGTTCATGATGTCGGGGGTGTTTTCAATTTCTTCCATGGTAAGCCCGAGGCAATTGGGAACGACGACCGTGGTTTCCTGCTGTGCGGGATTCTGAATCACGGGATCACCTTGAATGAAGGATGCAAGATATTTGCCCACAAAACCCAAGCCGACAAGTGTGATTGCGAGAATAACGATCAGCAATGCAGTAATGGCTTTGTCAAGGTTTGATTTCTTTTTCTTTTCATCTTCTTCCTGCTCTGCATCTTCCTCACCGTCTTCACTTCCCCATTGGATTGTTTCATCATCGGCGGAATCATCGGATAATGCGTCGGTCAGAACGGGTTCCTGCGTGTCTTCGGCAGGTGCTTCCTCGATCGGGAGATCAGCCTGTCCGTCCTGTCCGAGATCGGCATCGGTCGGATAATAAGTTTCATCTTCCGTGATCTGTCTGCGGGGAATATACTCCGTGGGAGCCGCGATCAGTTTGCGAAGTTCGTCCATGTTCTGCACGCGTTCGAGCGAATAGATCTCCATGCCGTCAATGATGGCGTTGATTGCGTATTCGGGCAGGGAACCTGCGATGTTGGACGGGATCGCCATGGTGTCTTCAATGGCACGGAACGGAGCCGCAACGGGAATGTGTCCCGTCAGACTGCGGTATAAGACCGCACAGAAGGCATAAACATCGGTCCAAGGGCCGATCGCTTTGCCGGGGGTGTACTGTTCCAGTGCGCAATAACCGTCAAACAGTTCCGTATCCAGTTCTGTTTTTGCAATGCGCAGATCCGCAACGGCAAAATCAGACATACGCAAACGTCCGTTTCTGTCCACATGGATCGTTTCGGGAGACAAACCGCGATGCAGGATGCCGGTGGAATGCAGTGTTGCCAGTGTGGAAAACAGGGGAATGAACATAATTCTTGCCTGTTCCCACGTAATTCTGGATTCCGGTTGTCTTTTGAGCATTTCGCGCAGTGTGATATCGTCCGAGTTCGGCGTAACGGCATACGATGTACCGTTGAAGTCAAAAACATCCGTAATCATTACCAACCCGGGGAGACCTTTGAGTTTCTGAATGCGTTTCCAAAGCGATGTAAACTCACTGCGGTATGTGTTGAACTGACTTTCGCAGTCGGTCATCGGTAAGACGCTTTGATCTTCTACGCTTCGTTTTGCCAGGGTAGGCGGGTAGAATTCCCGCACAAGGCAAACGCAATCATAGTCATTGTCATAAGCGAGATACACATTCGATTCGCCGTTTCTTTGAATCGGCATACCGATGTAATATCTGTCTGCAAGGATGCTGTGCATCGGCAAACAAGCGGGATCCTGCAACGGATCGGTCTGTGCACCGCAACGCTTACAGGGGCCGGGCTCTTGTTTTTCGTGCATACAGCAGGCGCAACGGAGGATCAATTCATCCATTTGCTTCACTCCATATAATAAATAATAATTATTTTATAAATAATTAGAATCATTATAGCACACTTGTTTTCCATTTACAACCTCCGAAGTGTGTAAAATTTAAAAAAGCACAATAAATATTTGGCAACCCAGCGAAAAAAATGCAAAACCCCTATTGACAAATTTATTCGGATGCGGTATAGTATAGACAAGGTTAGCACTCACAAGCACAGAGTGCTAATGTGAATGAAAGGGGAGGAGACACCGTGGAACTTTCCGAACGCAAAGGGCGCATCCTTGCAACCATAACGGAAACGTACATTGTAACGGGTGAGCCTGTCGGTTCCAAATACCTGTCTGCAAGTGCAGGTTTTCGTGTGTCATCCGCTACCTTGCGCAATGAAATGGCGGAACTTTCGGAAATGGGTTTTTTGGAACAGCCGCACACGAGTGCAGGCCGCATTCCTTCTCAAAACGGTTTTCGGTATTATATAGACCGGTTGATGGGACTGTATGAACCGTCTTCCGTGGATATTTTCCGTATTCGCAGCCGTATGGACAGCAATGAAGGGGATCCTCAAAAATTGCTTGCTTCCGCCGCTTCTGTTTTGGCGGAAATGACGGGATGTGCCGCAATCGTAACAACGCCTTATTCCGCGGGCAGTCACATCCGGCGAACCGATCTTGTTCCGTTGGGCGGCCGTAACGTGATGATGGTTGTTTCCGTTTCAAACGGTACGCTGAAAAGCCGTATTTGCCGCTGTGACAATGAGGTTTCTTATGAAATGATTGATTTGTTTTATAAGATCGCCGCCTCTGCTTTTGCAGACCGTGCTCCCGAAGAAATCACGCTTCCTTTGGTGCAAACACTTGCCGCTTCATTGGGGGATCACGCTTTTGAAATGGCTCCGTTGCTGACGGCCTTTGCGGATGCCGCGCGGGAAGCCGCCGTAACCGATGTTCTCACGGCAGGTCTTTCCAATATTCTCCGACATCGGGATTTTGAAGGCCGCGGTGCTTCTTTGCAGGAGTTTTTGAGAAATCGCAGCAATGCAGTTCGTCTGTTGCGTGCAGGAACGGACGGTCAGGTGCGAGTGATCCTCGGCAGTGAGAACCGTTGCAGGGAACTGTTGAATGCTTCCGTTGTCTGTGCAGGATATTCCGCCCACGGCCGTGAAGCGGGAATGCTCGGCATTGTCGGCCCGATGCGAATGGATTATGCCGCCGTTGTTCCTCTGGTAAGATATATTGCAGGGCTTGTCGGAGCCATGCTGGATGAAAATACAGAATGATAAAGAAAAGGTGAAAAAGATGGCTAAAAAGACGAAATCCGATGCAGCGAAAACGGATGAGACGCCGAAGACCGAAGAGGTCGTAAGCGAACAGCCCGGCGAAGAACAAACTGCACAGGCAGATGCCGCTGCACAGGAAGCCGCAAAGGCACAGGCTGAAATCAAGACGTTGCAGGAAGAACTGGCTGCGACGAAAGAGCAACTTATGCGTATCGCGGCAGAGTATGACAATTTCCGTCGCCGTACACAGAAGGAAAAAGAAGCACTTTATACCGATTCGCGCAGTGATGTGCTGACGAAACTTCTTCCTGTGATCGATAATTTTGAAAGAGCAGGCAGTGCAAAGTGTGATTTTGACGGCTATAAAAAAGGCATAGAAATGACTCTGACACAGTTGCTTGAGACAATGCAGGCACTCGGATGTGAAAGTTTCGGTGCGGTGGGAGATGAATTTGATCCCAATATTCACAACGGCGTCATGCATATTGAAGATGAAAACCTTGGTGAAAACGTGATCGCACAGGTGTTCATCAAAGGTTATAAGATCGGGGACCGTGTGATCCGCCCCGCATCCGTTCAGGTTGCAAACTGATATAATTTAAGCAGAAAAAACATTCTTTGAATTTATTATAGGAGGCTATTTCTCATGGCAAAAATCATTGGTATTGACCTTGGTACTACAAACTCTTGTGTCGCTGTTATTGAAGGCGGCGAACCCACCGTTATCGCAAATGCTGAAGGCGCAAGAACCACTCCGTCCGTTGTATCGTTCGGCAAGAACGGCGAAAGAATGGTCGGTCAGGTTGCAAAACGTCTTGCCATTACCAACCCCGACCGTACGGTTTCTTCCATTAAAAGACAGATGGGTACCGATTTTAAGGTACGCGTTGACGATAAGGCTTTCACGCCGCAGGAAATCTCTGCAATGATCCTTTCCAAACTCAAAGCGGATGCCGAAAGTTATCTCGGTGACACCGTGACGGAAGCTGTTATTACCGTTCCCGCATATTTCACCGATGCACAGCGTCAGGCAACCAAGGACGCAGGCCGTATTGCAGGTCTTGATGTCAAGAGAATCATCAATGAGCCCACGGCGGCTGCTTTGGCATACGGCATCGACAAAGAAAACGACCAGAATATCATGGTATACGACCTCGGCGGCGGCACATTCGACGTTTCCATCATTGAAATGGGCGACGGCGTGCAGGAAGTTCTTGCAACCGCAGGTAACAACCGTCT
>JAFQKN010000042.1 GCA_017396895.1 Clostridia bacterium | reverse complement strand
TGGAAGCAGGCAAAACGCGCGTTCCGAGTCCTGCGGCAGGAATCACGGCTTTGCTGATCTTTTTCATAGTCCGTTCTCCTCTCAGAACACGCCGACGGTCAGCAAAATGATCGGCAAATACTGCTGAATGATAAATATTACGAAACAAAGCACGGCGGCAAGCACTGCGCCTGCGACGGAAACACCGCCTTTTTGCGACAAACGATCCCTGTAATCTTCCCTGTCACCGTACTGTGAACGGATGGATAATATCTCACTTTTTGCTTTTTTGAAGTACAAAACCGTTGCAAACAAACCGACCAACACGGGCAACAAGTAGGAATACAAAAGATCTGCCGCCATGCTCCATGCATAGGTCAGTTGCGAGCAGTTTTCGGCATAGGCCTCACTCGTTGCCAGAAGATTGAGCTGAAAATCTTCCAACAGTTGCATCATATCCGTGTTTTCCGCCTGTGCCTGTTGCAGGTAATCCGTATACAACTCCTGCGTGCGTTCGGTCATTTGGGCATACGCGGGATCCGAAGCATATACAAAGGCGGTTGCAACCCCGAATGCAAGCAATGCGGCAAGAAAAATCGTACCGACTTTGTTCATTTTTCGGTAGAAAAACCAAACCGGGCCGAGGACGACACTGCTGAACATGGACACGGCCGTCAGCCAAAACGCAGGCCAGTTCCATGACATCGTTTTTTTGTAGGCCTCCAACGAAACAAAACGGCGGATGTAAGAGCCGGGGTTATTCTTCAGATATGCGGAATATTCTTCGACCGTGATCTCACCGACACGCGATTTCGGATCCAGACCGCCGTAAGTGCGAAAATCCGCATACATTTTTTCACGTTGTTCTTCATCCTGCAACGGCTCTCCCGCATCGGCGGAGGCATTCTGATGGATGGGCTCGTGACAAACCGCACAGTACAGTTCGTTTGCATAATTCTGCGCACCGCAGAACGGACATTCCACCGTCGGCAGTTCATGATTTGCCTGCGTATCGGCAGAAAACATCTGCACGGCAACCGGCTTTTCGGGTTCTTCTTTTTCACTTACGGGGGCTTTCCAGGCAAATCCCTGTTCATGCAAATGCGCATTTGCACAACAGCCGTGCTCCTTCCAACACGCTCTGTGGTGGGGGGAACCGCAGGTCGGACAGCAAACGACGTCATCCGTTTCCGTAAAAAGTTTTTCACACTGCACGCAGGGAACATTCAAATATCGCATTGTGTTAAACTACCTTCCTTATATAAAAAAATATTTTTCCTCTATCATATTATTTTACCTAAATAACTTCAACTTTGCAATAAGTTTTGCAAATATTTATAATGAAAAAGATATTCCTTACAGTTTTTGAAAAAAGATTGACAGAACGGTAAAACTTTCATATAATAGATAGTCGGAAAGAATGATACAGAGGGATCAAAAATGTAAAAATATATCAGATTCAACCACCCAAATCAAACGAGAGGATATTATTTATGCTGCAATTTGAAGAATTAAGATTAAAACTGCTTGAAAGCGAAAAACCTCTTGCTGACCTTGCGGATGCACTGGGCATTAAAAAAATGGAAGAAGAAATTGCACGCCTTGAGGAACAGACCACGCAGGAAACTTTTTGGAACGATGTGGCAAACTCCAACAAAGTGCTGCAGCGCATCAGCAACCTGAAAGCAAAACTGAAAAAATACACCGACCTCAAAGGTCTTTATGAGGACACGCTTGTGCTCATTGAAATGAGTGACGAAATGGAAGATGAATCCATGCTCGAAGAATGCACCGCAAACGTCACCAAGGTGCAGGAAGAACTGGATACACAGACGCTTTCCACTCTTCTGTCCGGTCAGTACGACAACAACAACGCCATTCTCACCTTCCACGCGGGTGCAGGCGGAACGGAAGCACAGGACTGGGCACTGATGCTGTTCAGAATGTATCACCGCTGGGGTGAACGCCACGGCTTCAAAACCTCCACGCTGGACTATCTCGACGGCGAAGAAGCAGGCCTGAAATCCGCCGTTGTGCTGGTGGAAGGCGAAAACGCCTTCGGTTTCTTAAAGAGCGAAATGGGCATTCACCGCCTTGTGCGCGTGTCCCCCTTTGACTCCTCGGGACGTCGCCATACATCCTTTGCCTCCCTTGAAGTCATGCCCGAAATCGACGACACCATCGAAGTCGAGATCCGTCCCGAAGACATCAAAATGGACGTCTACCGTGCAAGCGGTGCCGGCGGACAGAAAGTTAACAAAACGTCCTCTGCGGTGCGTCTGACACACTTGCCCACGGGCATCGTTGTTTCCTGTCAGGTCGAACGCAGTCAGTTCCAGAACCGCGACGTTGCCATGCGTATGCTCAAGTCCAAACTCATTGAGATCAAAGAACGTGAGCATCTGGCAGACATTGCCGACATCAAAGGCGAACAGAAAGAGATCGGTTGGGGCAGTCAGATCCGTTCCTACGTTTTCATGCCTTACACCCTTGCAAAAGACCACAGAACAGGCTTTGAAAACGGCAATATCAACGCTGTTATGGACGGTGACATCGACGGCTTCATCACCGCATATCTGAAAATGCAGTCACAGGAAAAACTGGACAGCGAATCCAACGGTTAATTATTTTTCCAAAAAAGAATCTTCCCCGTGTTTGTCGGCGCAAACACGGGGATTGTTGCATAATCGGCACAATCGGAAGCAAACAAAAACCGATTTGTTTACATATTGTTTACTTTTTTATGTAAACTGTGTAATGCAATGCGCGTATAGTATAAGCACAACAGCAAATGAAGTTGTTGCCTTACTTATGACAATTCCTTTTCATTTTATTTTCTCTTCCCCAAAAGGAAAAACCCGGGTAGTAATCCGGGTTTTTCCTTTTTTTCGGTTCTTTACGGTGCGTTGGGGGATCGTAAAAAATAAATTATGATTTATGCAACAAAGCAGCCAATCACGGGGACGGCTTCTGTGATTGCCGAAACAGATACACAAACGGCAATCGCATGAACTGTCCCCTGATTTGCGGACTGGAAACAAACGGAACAACAATATTTTTTTCAATTTTAATCATTTAGCATTTTATATCTTTTGGCTTTGTGGACATCGTCAATCACGGGGACAGTTCATGTGATTGACCTTTTTATTCTTGTATGGTCAATCACAGAAGCCGTCCCCATGATTGACTTTCCGTGAAAAACTTTTCTGTCGGCATTATTTTTGTTCGATACACTTTTTTTACAAAAACCGATTGCCAAAGCGGAAAAATAAGTGTATAATAAATTTTGTATAAAAAATGATAAGGAGTTGCACGATGAACGATTATAATGCTTTGTACGCGATCTGGAAAGAAAAATGCACGCAGGATGAAGACCTTGTCCGTGAACTTGCAGAAATCGCAGGGAACGAAGAAGAAATCCTGGATCGTTTTTATCAATCCCTTGCATTCGGCACGGGAGGACTTCGCGGTGTGCTCGGTGCAGGAACCAACAGATTGAACATTTACACGGTCGGAGCCGCAACGCAGGGGCTGGCTGACTACCTGAACGAAGATTTCACTTCCCCGTCGGTCGCGATCGGCTATGATTCACGCAACAAATCCGCACTTCTGGCAGAAAGAGCCGCATGTGTGCTTGCCGCCAACGGCATAAAAGCCTATTTGTTCAAAGAACTCATTCCCACTCCCATCGTAGCGTGGGCCGTACGCAGACTTTCCTGCAGTTCGGGCATTGTAATTACGGCAAGTCACAACCCCGCCAAATACAACGGCTATAAATGCTACGATCCGCGCGGTTATCAGATGACAGACGAGGCCGCAGACAAGACACTGGCATACATCAACCGCATTGATATTTTTGACGACGTAAAATGCGTTTCCCTTGCAGACGGTCTTGCAAGCGGCATGATCGAATATATTGAAGACAGTTTGCTGGATGAATACTATGCCGCCGTTGCCGCAAGACAGATCAACCCCGGCATTTGCAAAGACAGCGGTCTGAAACTGATCTATGCTCCTCTGCACGGTTCGGGCAACAAACCCGTTCGCCGCATTTTCAAAGACATCGGTCTGGATGATGTGACGGTCGTTGCATCCCAGGAACTTCCCGACGGCAACTTCCCCACCTGCCCGTATCCCAACCCCGAGATCAAACAGGCGTTTGAAGAAGCACTCAAACTGACCGAAACCGTCAAAGCGGATATCCTGCTTGCCACCGATCCCGATTGCGACCGCGTGGGCATTGCGGTTCTCGACAACGGCGAATATCAGTTGTTGACAGGCAATGAAGTCGGCTGTCTGCTGATCGAATACATCCTTTCCTGTAAAAAAGCAAAAGGAACGCTGGCGGAAAAACCCGTGATCGTCAAAACCATCGTTTCCTCCGAACTGGCAACCGTGATCGCAAAGTCTTACGGTGCCGAAATGTTTGACCTGCTGACAGGCTTCAAATACATCGGTGAACTGATCACCCAAATGGAAGCAGACGGAGAGGCTGACCGTTTTGAACTCGGTTTTGAGGAAAGTTACGGTTATCTGTCCGGGCTTCACACAAGAGACAAGGATGCCGTGAATGCATCCATGCTGATCGCAGAAATGGCGGCATACTACAAAAAACAGGGCAAAACACTCGTTGAAGTGTTAAACGGCCTGTATGCAAAACACGGTTATTATCTCAATTCCCTGTTCAACTACTACGTGGAAGGTGCCGACGGTATGCAGAAGATGAATGCCATGCTGGATCTTCTTCGCACCAACACCCCCGCAACGGTCGACGGAAAAACCGTGACCAATGTGACCGATTACAAAGCCTGCACCGACAAAGACATTGCAACGGGTGAAGTCAGAAAGACAACGCTTCCCGTCAGCAACGTCATTGCACTGAGCGTCGGTACGGACAAACTGATCGTACGTCCGTCGGGTACGGAACCGAAACTGAAGATCTACGCATCCGTGTCTGCCGCCGATGCACAGACCGCAAAAATGAGTACCGAACAGTACAGAACCGACCTTGAAGCACTGTTGGGACTTGCATAAGAAAGGATCATCCACAGAACATGAATAAAAAATTTGTTAAAGTTGTAGCCATTATACTTGCCGCCATTATGGTGCTGTCGGTCGGATACGTGCTGATCGCAGTTGTTGCAGGTTCACTCTCCGCATCCGCCGCAAGCGTAAGTGCCGTGACCGTTGCCGCAAAAGCCGCACCCTTGCTGTTGGCGGCATAACAACCACACAAGAAAACGGCTTCGCCGTATGCCTACGGCGACCGTTTTCGATTTGTCCATCTCCGAGCACGTGAAGCGTGCGTTCGCCAGGGACATACAATATTTTTGCTTTATGGAAACGCAGTTTCCTATAAAGTAAAACAAAGGGGCTGTTGCATTGCACGGCCCCTTTTTTGGATCCTTACGGAAAGTTTGGGAATTGAAAAAATAAATTATGATTTATGCAACAAAACAGCCAATCACGGGGACGGCTTCTGTGATTGCCGAAACAGATATACAAACGGCAATCGCATGAACTGTCCCCTGATTTGCGGACTGAAAAACAAATGAAAAAACTTCTCTTTTTCATTTCTAATCATTTTGCGTTTTGTATCTTTTGGCTTTGTGTGCATCATCAATCAGGGGACAGTTCATGTGATTGACCTTCTTTATTCCTGTATGGTCAATCACAGAAGCCGTCCCCGTGATTGACTCCCCCCCAACATTCCGTGAAGAACCCCTTTTTTGCTATATTGAAACACAGTTCCTATATAGAAAAAAAACAGCACCTCTCGGCGCTGTTCTTTTTTCATAAACAAATCTGCTTATTCAGCCTTGCTCTTTGCATAGCAATCGCTGCAAAGGACATCTCTGTCGTCACGGGGCTTGAAAGGAACTCTTGCGACACCGCCGCAAGCGCTGCAGGTGGTCTCAAAGAACTGTCTTTCAGTCTTGGGAGCCTGTTTACGGGCTGCACGGCATTCTTTGCAACGCTGGGGTTCATTCTCGAAACCCTTTTCAGCGTAGAATTCCTGTTCACCGGCGGTGAAAACGAATTCGTTGCCGCATTCTTTGCAGATGAGTGTTTTGTCTTCGAACATTTTGGTTTACCTCGCTCAAAAAATAAATTTACCCCTGACGCATAGACCTTTACAGATTATGTGCTGTGGCATCTATCATACAGCTTTTCGCTGTTATGAACCTTCCTGCAAACGGAGTTTGAGTTTCTTGCGCACACGTTGCAAGGCATTATCGACCGCTTTTACGGAAATTTGCAGTTTTTCCGCAATACGCTCATAACACTCCCCGGACAAGTGCAATCGCAGAACATGATTCTCCAGTTGCGATAATTCCTCGGATAAAAACAATAGCAATTGTTCCGCTTTTTCCGCCGCCAGAACCAGATCTTCGGGATTTGCGTTCGGTGCAACGTCGGTTTCATTTAACGGAACAAAAGAGTTCAAAGGCGAATGCTTTAATCTGTTGTCTGCACGCACGGCAGACATGATTCGGTTGGAGACACAAACCGAGGCGTAGGTGTGAAAGGAGGCCGCCTTTTCGGGTGCATAGGAATAAACGGCTGCAAGCAGACCGAGCATTCCCTCTTGGGCCAGATCATCGGGTTCAAGCGAAGCGCCAAAGGAACAGGAGGCAATGCGTTTTACCATTGCCGCGTAGCGAACGAGAACGGCATTGAGTGCCGCCCGATCACCGGATCGCGCAAGGCGGACAAGTTCATCGTCCGTCAAGGCATTGAGTTTATTGAAATCGGGAGATGACATAGACATCCCCTCTCATATGACATAACATGGTTATAATAATCGAAACTGAACGATTTGTCAATATACGATTCCCTTAAATTTTTCAGCAATTTTTCGACATATTGCACAAAAAGCCGCTTATCTGATTCGTGCAAACGCAAAAGGATCGGTCGGCACTGTCGCATCCATTGCCTCGCGCAAAACGCTGTATTGTTCTTCGCTGTCCATAAAGCCGTCCAACTGTTCATATACGGACATGGCTTCTTCCACGTTGCCTGCCGCCAATTCTTTTTGCGCCGATCTGTAATCAAAGTAAGGAAATACCAACTGCGTCAAAAACAGGATGATACAGGTGCAAACAGCAACGAACAAAGCAGTTACTCCGGTGAAGATCATGCGGTCATACTGTTTTTTTCTGGCACCTGTGCTCTTTTTCGCGGCGGCTTCTTTTTCTTGTGCAAAACGACGGTTTTCAAGCAACAGGCGTTGCGTTTCTTCCGCCTGCATTTTCTCAAAACGGTGCAATTCCGCCTTTCGCGAACACGCCGATGCGCGTTCGGCGGCATCCTTGTAATCCGCCATACGTCTGAATTCCTGCGCAAGCAACTCAAAATCTTTTTGCGTTTCCGCGGTGCGTTGTTCGGCACACAACTGCTCAAACAGAGCCGCTTTTTTCTCCTGCTTTTCGCGCAGGTGCATCGCCACGTCAAACTGCTGTGCGATCGCATCTGCCGTGAGTGCTTCTTCCCTTGCGCCGAAATCTTCCTGTAACGGCGCACGACGTGCAAGTTCGGTTACTTTGCGTATATACGAACCGAGGGCATTGTTATTTCTGTAGCAACAGTGTTCACAACTGCTCAAAGCAAGCGGGATTTCATCCAACGGCACCTTGTCGTGCAACACAACCAGTTGTCCGCGTTGCGTCTCACATGAGATCTGTATATACCTTTTCCAGTCACTGCGCACGGCATAATCGTTGAGTGCCTGCAAATGACTGCCCACAACAAACATCATTTTAGCCGAGTGCAAAGCCGAAAACACGCAGGCCTCATTTGTGTCACCGTTCACGCCGCGCAAATACACACGCAGTCCGTTCTTTACAAGACGCTGATACAGATGCATGGCCGCCAATCGGTCTTCCCGGGAAACGCTGTCGTCCCCCGCAGGCAAACAGACGATAAAAGCGTCATAGATCGGTGCACGCAACGCCGCATTTCGCAAATGCATCTGCTGGCTGTCAATGAGTGCGGCATTTTCCTCAAAATAAGCAGTCAACTCCGCATCGGCGCTCGACAGTGCCGCCATGTAATGCAAAGCAGAGGTCACACGCACAATATTCAGCAGACCGCTTTCCGCACGCGGTTTGTTATCATCGGTTCTGCGCACATATTCAACACCGTAACGTGCAAGCACTGCCAGCCAATGCGTCGGCGCATGATCGGGGAATACGTTGAGAATCTCCTCACACTGTTCAAACGCATCAAAGAAAGCACCGTCGCGCAAAGCATCACAAGATTTTATGTACAGCGACATCATTTCGGGGTTGAGCCCCACGGGAACCGCCTGCTGAATACCGCACACGGGACATTCGCATAAAGACGTACCCGTTTCCGATTGCAAGGCAGAAGCGCAGGACAAGCAGGAAAAATGCAACATGAAACCGACTCCTTTCTTCGACACGTTGTATATTTATTATATCATATTGAAAGAGCAAAATGCAATGGGGCGAGAATGTAAAAAAGAGGTTTTCTTCCCGCAAGGGAATATATCATTCATCATATCGAAGATATATCCTATCCGCTTTTGCGGATATATCATTGTATCTACGTTGCCGGCCGTCGTTTTTTCAATTTCGGAACGCTTGTGCGTGCACGTTCTTCGGCGGCTTCAAGGTCATAGGACGCAGGCCCCGGCATAAAATGATTTTTCGCGCACGGTTCCTCGGATTTGTTTTCTTTCGCAGTTTTTTCTTTTTCGCGGCGCAGTTGCAAGGCGGCCTGCTTTGCGGCACCGCGTTTTTCATTGATATCGTCCTTGCTGATCCATTCGCACAGCACGGAATAATCG
>JAFQKN010000041.1 GCA_017396895.1 Clostridia bacterium | reverse complement strand
CCCGCAGGGCAGAGGGGTTCACCAAGTTTGCACAAAGTCGGTCATTAAAGTCTGATATTACCGTCTAAACCCCTCTGTCTGCTACCGCAGACATCTCCCCTTTCAGGGGCGACAAGGGGTGGAGGCGGTCGGTCTGCGTGTATCTTCTATGCCGCTAAATCATAATTTAACCAAACGTCAACATCCCACACTTTCCGCGTGAAAAACCTTTTTTTCGATAAAACCATTATACCAAAAGAAAAGCGTAGCGTCAATGCGTTCTTATACGATCCACTGCAAAACCACGGCAATGAGTGCCGACACCGCCGCACCGCCTGCGGCAGAGCCGACCATCATCCAATTCTTTTTGCGTCTGTTTTCCTTTTTTACCTGCGGCGGCTTGACCGCATTCTGCATGGCGGCATTTGCCTTTTCACGCAATTTTGCCTCGCCCAGACCGTAGTATTCGGGTTTGACAAAAAACAAAATCTTTTCAAAATATACGCTGTCGGTCTGGCTCACTTCCACGACCTGACGGTTGACACCTTTGAGCATTTTCTGATTCTCTCCGTTTCTTTTTTTTTACTTACATTTTCATTTTTAGCCGTCTTTTCGGTTTTATTCCAAAACCCTTTTTGTCTTTTTTGACAAGCGTGTTTGTAAACATAATTATACTCTCTGTATACCCCCAACTTTGAACAAAATTGTTGAAAACTCTGTTGAGAATGTTAATAACTCCCCCTCAAAAGCCTAATTTGAGGGGGAGTTTTCAACATTTGGGTTGTGAACAAGGCAGATTGACAAAAATTTAACAAATACGCCTTGTTGTATGTCAAGAGTTATTTATACATTTTGGAGTAGAAAAAAACTTAAAAAAACTGTGAAAATTGTTGAAAATATACAGAAGCCTTTTATTTCGAATTCCGAATGAAACGAACGCACAAAATGACGGCGCAAACGCAAGTCTGTACGGCAGGAAAAACATAGGCAAGCGGCGCGGTCTGATCGGCGGGATATGCACCGTTGATGCTTTGTGCCAGCACCGCAAAATACGGAACAAAAGCGGTCACGGCACCGACGAGTGCGGCAAAAACAACATTTCTGCGCTGTCTTGCGGACAAACGTATGCGGCTGTCTTCGTTCGGTTCGGAAACGGCATTTTCCTGCACGTCTTTGGTTTTGAATGCCTGCACTGTTTTTTTCAGCATACCGAAAATACGCGACCACTGCGTCCGTGTGCCGCAACTGTATTTTGCATACATGGCGAATGCGCACAGCAGTACCGGATACAGCATCCACAGAATTCCCGTCAGTACGGCCGCAGGCCATTCGGCGGCAAGGTAACTTTCCTTGTGCCACGGCAGGAGCAGAGCCAAAACAACACTTGCCCACAACGGGAGTAAAAAGAAAGGCCGTCTGCGAATAAGCACGAACACGAACAGGCACAGCATTGCCGTCAGCACCAGGCGACTGCATACCGCATAAATCAAATCGAAATGCGGTTTGAGCAAGGTAAGCGCCGGTGTATTCCACTGTTGCGGACGCAGGGTGCGTGCCGTGAAGGACAGATTGAGCACTTCATTTTCCACACTGTAGCGGCTCACACCTGCGGTTTTGAGTTCGTCAATGAGTTCCTGCATGACGGAGATCTCCGCATCTTCGTGAAAATCCCCCACCGCACAGCAGGCTTCCCAGAACCGCCATGCAATGCGGCTTTGCTCGGCGTGCAGAAGTTGACGGCCGTCATTGCAACCGGCCAAGGCGGTAATCCACAGACGGTCTGCTTTTTCAATTTGTTCGGCGGTCAGTTGCAGGCAGTTTTCGGGCGCGGTGTCAATGAACAGATGTCCGTCGGCATCCCCTGCATGACTGCAAATGAGATCGATGAACTGTTCGATCTGCTCATAACCGTCCCCGTACCAACTTTTCAGAAATGCGCGTCGCTCCGCAAACAGATTGCAGTAAGGATCGGCAAACAGACGTGTCAGCAGATAAATACGCAAGGCACGCAGTTCACTGCCGCATTCCGCAGAACGCGGATCATCTGCCGCGCAGACACCGTCCACGCCGAGGTAATAGAGTGTCTGCAGATCACCCTGCATATATTGCAGATTCGGAAAAACGGCAATGGTGGCCGCCGTGTTTTCGGTGGGAATATCCACATACACGGTCGAAGCAAGATTGCACCAGAGTTTGAGCATTTCAACAAAATAGCGATTGTGCGCACAGTTGCCCTGTGTCAGCGGATGCGCAAAACAACGGTCAGACGAAAACACACGCACCGTGATATTGTGTGCAGGTGCGAGTGCCGTGGGTACGGTGAACACCGTGCCGCGCGCGGTGGTTTCCAGTTGCAGATTGGAATAGCCTGCAGCATATAGTCCTGCGGAAATGCGGTTCAAAAACGCAAGGAGCACACCTGCATAAGAACCGTTCTGTTCGGTCAAAGCCGCGCATTGCCCGCATTGGCAAATGACGTCATTATCGGGCAGTGACAGGCAGATCACCTGCTGTTTTTTGTTCGGTGCCCATTCACTGCGCAATATATCTTCGATTTGCTCCATGACAAGTGAATAGACCGACCAATCCGACAGACAAAGCTGTGCGGGGTTGCGTTCGCCGTTATAAAGGGCAAAATATTCGGGATGCGTTTCAAACCATGTTTCGGCACTCACAAACAGCGTGCCGAGCGTATCCTCACAGGGGGTAAGATACGTAAGGGCGGTCGAGCCGTCCTCGCTGACAGCGGTATATGCGCCGCCCGTCAATCCGTTCATTTGCAAAAACGAGGCATCGTTTTCGGTCAAGCGCGTTTCCGTGTATGCAAAATACTGTCCGCGTTGCAAAGAGAGGTCGGCAGGAACGGTCAGGGTTTGAGTATCGGGAAACTGCGTCTGGTCTTGCGCAAAACGGTTGATGCCGCACACTTCATGCAAAAATGCACTGACGGCGTGCACGGCACCGTGTGTTCCCACGGTATACAAAAACACTTTTTCACCTTGTGCAAAAATAACGAATCCGTTATCGGAAACCCCCGCAGGCGTTTTTTTGGTGCGGTTTGTCTCGCCCAGACAGATCTCACGTTCTGCTTTTTCCGTACCGTCCGACACAATGGGCAACAACACACCGGTCATTTGTTGCACCGTGTTCTGCAAAAGGCCTGCCGCATAACCGACTTCATTTGAGCAATCATCGGCAATGACGATACGGTAACCGTAATCCGCATCGGCACTTGCCAAGGTCAGCAACAAACCGTTTTCGCTGATCGCATCGGGCAACGGCGGCTGTGTGGGTTCTTCCGTGGGTGCTTCTTCGGTGGGCTGTTCGGTTACCGCTTCCCCGTTTTCGTCCGTCACGGTCTCCCCGTTTTCGTCCGTTGCATACTCCTGTGTTGCGGGCACGGTCACGTTTTCACCGTTTTCATCGGTCACGACTTCCCCGTTTTCGTCCGTGGCAAATTCAACCGCTTCGGTGGGAATTTCGGTCGGCTCGGTGGTTGCATTCGGATCGGCGGTGGTGTTTTCCACGATGATATACGGAAATTCCTCATCGGTCGTGGGTTCCCCGTCTGTTTCGTGCGTGGCGGTTTCGCTCGTCGGAACATCGTCCGTTGCCGATTCATCCGTTCTTATGCTGACCAAAAAATCCTGTGACACCTGCGTATCCTCGGTTGCCGTCTGCACATCCAGTGCCGACACAAACGGCACCTCGGCGCACAGTAAAAGGGCGGCCATGCACAGCATGACCGTCAGCACAGATAAAAAACGTTGAATTCGCACGAAAAAACTTCCTTTCGGTTAGGTTATCTCGGATCGTTGGGGAATGTTGCTGTCAAGTTAAATTATGATTTATGTGTATAAATCATAATTTAAGTGCTAAGTTCTAAGTGCTAAACGCTAAACGACCGAAACAGCAAGTTTTTCTGTCGTTTGAAGCAAAATCGGTCAAACAGAACGGCAAAACGTAAATTAAAAATG
>JAFQKN010000040.1 GCA_017396895.1 Clostridia bacterium | reverse complement strand
TAGGACATCATAGTTTCCTCCTTGTAAGAGTTTGTTTGGTCACTTACATTTTACACGATGGAGGCTATGATGTCTCTATCTTTTTTAGGTGTTGCATTTCATATGATAATCTGTCCATCTCCCCTTTCAGGGGCGACAAGTATTTGAGGGGTGCCGTTGGTAAGATAAATCATAATTTATCTTTTTTCCGATCCCCAACTTTCCGTGAAGCACCAATTAAAAACCGCTTGCAGTTACATAAAAATTGCAAGCGGTTTTTAAAATCCAATTATTAAGAAAGGTTCTTATTGACCTTCTTCTGGTGTTGCATCGTCTTCTTCATTATTGCCCAAGTCCAGATCAATTCCCAAACTGGCAGCAAAGTTCACAAGCAAACGGGTGAAAAACGTGATGTAGTAATCAAAAATAGGGAGCATTCTGTTGAGCATTCCGCCGATATCAAGATCGCCCATAAAGACACCTCTTTCCGTTAAAATTTTTCTGACTTGATTATACCATAAAAGAACAAACATTGCAAGAGACAAGGCAATACATTTTTTGCTTTCTGTGTTTTATTTCAATCCCAGTATTCATCTGCCAATACCGCTTCGGCACAACGGATACCGTCCACAGCGGCAGAAACGATGCCGCCTGCGTATCCTGCACCCTCACCGCACGGAAAAATACCTTTGATATTTGCCTGTCGGCATTCATCACGAACAATGCGCACAGGAGAAGAACTGCGGCTTTCGGGGGCGGTCAGAACCGCTTCGGGCAGTGCAAAACCTTTCAATTTACGGTCAAACGCAAGAATGGAGACAGCCAACTGATCGGTCACAACGGGCGGTAACACCCGACGGATGTCCGTCCACTCCACCCCTGTCGGGCAGGAAGGATTCACAAAACCGCCTTTTTTGCTCGGTCGGTCTTTCAGAAAATCACCGACCGTCTGTGCCGGAGCTGTATAATTTTTCCCGCCGCAGACATAGGCCTTGCGTTCAATTTCCCGCTGAAAATGCATTCCCGCAAGAGGATGCTCGTCTGCAAAATATTCGGGTTCCAGACCGATGAGAATGGCAGAGTTTGCATTCTCACCGTCACGGGCATATTCGCTCATACCGTTGACAACGACCATTTCTTCTTCCGAAGAAGCGCACACGACCGTGCCGCCCGGACACATACAGAACGTATACCCTCCCCTGCCGTGCAAGGGATGATTGCTCAGTTTATAATCAGCCGCACCGAGCAAAGGATTGTTCCATTCGTTACCGTACTGTGAACGGTTTATCATTTCCTGCGGATGCTCAATGCGCACACCGACGGAAAACGGTTTTTTCTCCATTTTAAGTCCTCTGCGATACAGCATTTCCACCGTATCACGCGCAGAGTGACCGATACAAAGCACAAGGCAATCGGTCTGCATCTCTGTCAGACTTCCTGCGGCATCCGTATACTGAATGCCGTGAATAAAACTGTTGGCAAAGAAAATATCGGTCAGACAGCAACCGAATCTCACTTCTCCGCCCAGACGGATGATCTCTTTTCGGATGTTTTTAACAACGCCGCCGAGTTTGTCCGTGCCGATGTGCGGACGTGCGGAATAGGCAATCTCAGCCGGTGCACCGAATTGACACAAAACGTCAAAGACCTCGCGTACACGGTGGTCTTTGATGCCCGTTGTCAGTTTTCCGTCCGAAAACGTACCGGCACCGCCTTCTCCGAACTGCACGTTGGATTGCGTATTCAGTGTTCTCTGCGTCCAGAATTTCTGCACGTCGGCCGTACGAGTGTCAACATCATTGCCGCGCTCAAGGATCAGCGGTCGCAGACCTGCGCGTGCAAGCATCAGCCCTGCAAACATTCCGGCAGGACCGAAACCGACGACCACGGGACGAAACTCACTTTTACGCTTGTTTTCGGGCAAAATATATTGGTAGCGTTCACACAAAGACACTTTGTTCTGCGCAAAACGTGCGGCGATTTTTTCTTCGTCACCGTCCACTTGCACATGAACGGAATAGACCATGCGGATATTGTTTTTCTTTCTGGAGTCGATCGCTTCACGGGCGATCTCAAAAAAAGTAAATGCACCCGACGGCACACCGATCACGGCGGCCGCTTCTTTTTTTATATCTTCGGTTTGCGTTCCCAAAGGAACGATGATCTCATTGATTCTTAACATAAACACCTTTTTGCGGCACTTTCGCCTGCCAACCTGCCGCTGTTCCAAGCCCAAAGCAGATTGTATCCGCCGCAGTCACCGTCCACATTCACCAATTCACCGCAGGCAAAAACACCCTTTGCTTTTTTCAGTTCCATTGTCTGTGCACAGATTTCTTCTGCCGAAATACCGCCTGCAGTGACCTGTGCATCGGCAAAACCGCATACGGAATTGATTTTATATTTTTTATTTTTAATACACTGCACCAAGGCGGTTACAGCCCCCGCATTGATCGCAGACAAGGGCTTCTGCGGTTGCAAGGACACTTCCGTGAGCACGGTAACGCCCAAGCGTTTGGGCATGATCCCCGTCAAAAGATCTTCGCAAAGCAAGGTCGGCCTTTCTTTTCTTGCTTTCTCGATGTAAGCCGTCAGTTCTTCCGCAGAAACAGACGGTGCGCGGTCTACAATGACCTGACAGGGGGCTTTTTCACCGCTTGCGAGATATCTTGACACGGCAGAGGACACCTGCATGGCAGGAATCCCCGAAAGGCCGTAATCGGTATACTGGATCTCTCCCGCACTGCTTGCCAGCACTTTCCCTGCGCATTTAACGGTGATACTGCCTTCGGCGCGGATTCCCTTGAGACCTTTTGAAAAAGCATCTGCCACAAGGGCAGTCAGTGCCGGCAAGGGTTTTTGCGTATTTACGTTCAATTGTTTTGCAAGCAGATATCCGGTGCCGTCCGATCCGTGGACGGGTGCCGCCTGTCCGCCGCAGGCAAGAATGACACAATCGAAAATTTCCTGTCCGTTGAGCATCCATTTTTCCTGTTGCGGACGGATGTCGGTAATTTTTGTTTCATGCCGCACTTCAATTTGCAAACGCTGTATCTCAAAGCGCAACGCATCCAACACGGCAGATGCCTGGTTGCTCAAAGGATAAATGCGTCCTGCGGCATCTGCGCGCATAAATAAACCGAGATCGTTAAAAAACGTCAACGCAGACTGCGGAGAATAGCGTTCAAAAACCGCCCCGACCAATTGCGTATCACCGTGGTAATGAGAAAGATCGGTATCGGTATTCGAGAGATTGCAACGGCCGTTGCCCGTGGCAAGAATTTTTTTACCGCACCTTCCGAGCGATTCAAAAATGACGATCTGTACCGCTGTTTTGGCCGTACGTGCGGCTTCGATCGCGGCACAAAGCCCCGAAGCACCGCCCCCGATGACGGCAATTCTCTTTTTGCTCATTTCTTTTCGATCTCCTCAACAAGGGTCTGAATATATGCTTCGACCTTGGTTGACAAATCATATTTGCGCATGGCGAGAAACACTTTTCGTTCTTCCGTTGTCAGATTTCCGATTCCCGGCAACTCATGGTTCGCCCAACTCGGCAATGAACAGTCATCTGCTTCAAAAACAAGCGTGGACGTCATCATCCAATCCATCGTAACGCCGTACAGACAGCAAAGCGTCGGCAACAATTCGATCGGCAACGGCGTGTGCCCCGTTTCATAATACGTATATGATGACCGCTTTATATCAAGATTTTCGGCAACATCCTTCTGTGTCAGTCCGCATCTTAAACGGGCATAGCGCAGATTGTCGTGCAACATTAAAATCACCTCAAAAAAAGAATACCGCCGAATTTGTCGGCATGACAATCTTCGACGGATATCATTATAACATTCTTTTTTAAAAAAAGCAACCTGTCAATCTTCAAGTCCCAAAAGCCACTCAATGGACACATTCAGCACCTTTGCAAGAGCTACAAGTTCATAATCCAATACACTGCGGATCTGCCCTTCCAGTTTTGACAAACCCGAAGCATTGAGATCAATGCCGTTGATCTGCAATTGCATAAGAAGATCTTTCTGCTTCATTCCGATTTCTTTGCGGCGCTGTTCCACTCTTGCGCCGACAATGTTGCGGTTACCCAATTCTTGTTCTCTGATTCTCATACAAGGTCATTCCTTTGGTCAATGATGATATCTGATTTGTTAATTCTTGTTTATAATAGCATACAAAATCCGACTCGTCAAGATGAATTTATACAAATTTCAAATTTCGGTAACAATTTTGCGTTTCTGTTTACAAATTAGAAATTTTTAAAAAGTGTTTGCCAATCTACACGCTTTGTGGTATGATAAAATCAGTATGTAGGGTGACAGGGATCATCCTACCCCTAAGGAGGTTTTTTTATGGACAAAAACAACTTCTGTGATTTTCTCTTTGACTTTTACGAATTGGCGCAGGCCAACGGTTTTTTAGCGGAAGGCATTGATGAGACCGTAGCATGGTTCGACGTTTTTTTTCGTCCCGCAAAAGAACTCGGCGGTTTTTTCATTGCCGTCGGCATTGAAAGCGTTTGTGATTTCATCAACCGCCTGCATTTTTCGGAGGAGGAACTCGATTTTCTTCGCCAAAAAGGCTTGGATGAAGCATTTATTGAATATCTGCGCAATTTCAAATTCACCTGCGATATCTGGGCAGTGCCCGAAGGCACACCCGTTTTTGCAAATGAACCCGTGGTTAAGATCAGAGGGCCCGTCATTCAGGCACAAATGTTGGAAACGGTGCTGTTGCTTTCTTTGAATCATCAGACCTTGGTTGCAACCAAGGCCAACCGCATCGTGCGTTCGGCACAGGGACGTGAAGTGATCGACTTCGGTCTGCGCAGAGCCCACGGAACGGACACCGCCGCAGGCAGTGCAAGAGCCGCCTATATAGCAGGCTTCAACGCAACATCCAACGTGGATGCCGCCTACCGCTACAACATTGCATCTTACGGCTCCATGAGCCACACGTGGGTACAGTTGTTTGACAGTGAGAAGGATGCATTCGTAGCATTTGCAAAACGCTATCCCGATGACTGCATTCTGCTCATTGACACCTACGATTGCATGGAAAGCGGTCTTCCCAATGCCATTGCCGCTTTCGATGAAGTATTGGCGCCCATGGGCAAACGACCGAAAGGTGTACGCATTGATTCGGGCGACCTCGCATATTTGTCAAAAAAGATCCGCAGAATGCTCAACGAAGCAGGCTACCCCGACTGCAATATTTATGCGTCCAACTCACTGGATGAATTCATCATCCGCGATATGCTGCAAAACGGCGCAAGGGTGGACGGTTTTCTGGTGGGCGAACGTCTGCTGACCGCTGCAAACGCTCCCGTCATGGGCGGTATGTTCAAACTGACCGCGATCGAGAAAAACGGTGTGACGGAACCGAAGATCAAGATCAGCGAAAATGTGGCGAAGATCTCCAATCCCTGCCCGAAACTGCTGTGGAGACTGTTTGACAATGAAACGGGTAAAGCCATTGCCGACCTTCTGACCATGGAAGATGAGGACATCAGCACCTGTAAAGAATATGAACTGTTCGATCCCGATTACGTGTGGAAGCGCAAAACCGTCAGCGGCTTTGTGGCAAGACAACTGCTGGTTCCCTATTTTACAAGCGGCCGTGACGTGCACACGAAGAAAACCCCCGAACAGATCCGTACGTATTGCATCGAACAGATCGACAGTTTGTGGGAAGAAGTGGTACGTTTTGAATATCCGCACAACTATTATGTGGATCTTTCGCAAAAGTTATGGGATTGCAAGCAAAAACTTATAGATGAATACTACAACGGAAAACGATAAAGAACCGGTACAGCAAAGCCCGATCGCTTGATGAAGTGATCGGGCTTATTGTATAATACCTTTTTATCCTGATAAAATCTCTGAACAAGACTTACAGAATCGTCAGTTCTCTGGCAACATTTTTGTATCCGCAACCTGTAACAAACTGCGGCTTTCCATGCACAAGATCACTGACATAACTGAAATGCACATGACCGGCAAGAACGGCTTTGATCTGCGGCTGCGACTTTATAAATTCCACCATTTCCGCCGTGATGCCACGGGGTCTGATTTCAATGGCGCGCCACTCATCATCCGGCAGATGCTCCTCATCACAGCCCACAAGATAGGTGCTGCTGCCGGGACGGGTCAGACTGATATGATAATCATACAGCGACTGCTCAAACAGCGGTGCGTGCAGGCACACAACGATCGGTAGCCCTTTCTCGATTTCCTTCTGCAGTTTTGTCATTTGCCATGGCTCAAACTGGTGGTAACTGTCGTCTATGCTGACGAAGTTGACACCGCCTACAATTCTTGCATTGAAAAACAGCGGCGCACCAAGCCCCGGCATCATTTCACGGAAGCTGTTCATTTTGTAAGCAAAGTCTTCATACGCTTCGCCTACATATTGGGAAAACTCGTGATTACCTGCCGCAAAAAACAACTTTTCCTCGGCAAGAATCTTTCTTGCAAAATCAAAATTTGCGTGTGATGTAAAATCGATCAGATCACCTGTATGTACGATCAGATCGCTGTGTTCCCGACCGTAGGCAAGCTGTTCCTGCAAATATTTTTCCCTGTCGTTGCTGCCCAGTCGCTCTGCAAGCGCTTTTTTGCGTTCATTATCGCGTTCATCACACAGTGCAATGTGACTGTCCGTGATATGCAGAATTTTCAACGGCCTTTCAAGACCGATCTGCAGTGTACTTTTTTCGAGTTCCATATACAATCCTCTTTTTACTTTCTGACGGCCTCCATAATTTCAGCAAGGCAGTCTGCAAGGCACTGCGCGGTCTGCGGCCCGAGGGAATTGGTCTCCTCATAATGACGTCTTTCCAAACGGTCACGCGGGATCTCAAGATACGGCTGTGTGGGATGCAACAGGAAATCGTTGGGCGGCAGCACATACCCCAATTCGTCATTTGCCAGACCGAAAATGAGCAGTTCCTTTTCACCTGCAATCTCCGTCAGCGGTGTGGGATTGACATCGGGCGACTTCCCTTCTGCGGATTCTTCAGCCGACAAATAACCGCCGAATGCAAGTTCGGGGAACAGTTCACAGGGGATCATCAGCATCGGGACACCGCCGAAATCAATGTAGGTCATTTCCGTTTTCAGACAGGTCTTTTTGGGATAGCGGGCATCTGCATACCAATCTGCTTCGATGATATGCACTCTGCCTGCAATCGACAGAACGGTATTCTCAACCGGCACGAACAGTTCTTTGCGGCAGAAGTTGACATAAGGCGTCAGCTTTTTCTCGTCCTTGATCTGCAATGCATAGCCGCCGACCTTGTGCCCGATGGTCATGGTGCTTTCGGCAAAATCAGAACCTGCTTTGCGGATCTCCTGCTCATTGGGCACTTCCATGCTGATCATACCGCCGATGGCACCGACACCGTAAATGGTCTCCGCACCCGTTTCATTGCGGATACGGTTGCGCATATACTGCGGAAAATCGGCACTGATGCGGGAATTGCTACCCTGTAAGGACTCGGAATGTGCGGCAAAATTCATAAACCACGTTTCGCGACTGCCGTCACGCGGAACACAGCGAAAACGTGTCAGTGTTTTGGAATACACGTGCGGAAGACGGATATCTTCCTGCAGATCGGGCACTTGGATGGTGCCGTAGAAAACATCACAAATGCGGCTTTCTTCAATCGCGGCATGCACGGCCTTTATCATCTGCCGCTGAATGAGTTTCATGTATTTCGGATTCTTACCGCTCAGCGGCAAGGCTCCCCAGATGCCCATGGTGTCAATTCCTGCATGGTTATGGGTGCAGAAAATATTGACGGCACGGCAGGACACACCTTTCAAAGATGCAAGCACCGCCGCACGGAAGATGTTAATGTCTTTATTCAGAATGCCGACGCAGTCACAGGAAATGAACAGCATACCGCCGCGATCGGAGCAGTCGTCCACCCACAAGGCGTGCACGTGGGGTTCGTCCAACACGCCGACAGCAGGATTGTTTTCGCTGTAACCGGCAATATAATACTTTTTGGTTGCCCAATCGGGCGGCAGTATGGAAGCCTTGCCGAAGCCGATGATAAACGCATCAGCAGGCTCCTTGTCTAATTTATCGTAAACCGCCGCAGGCAGAGGCTCGGTCGGATTCTTTTTAAGAACCGTGTTGCCGACATGGGTAATGTATTTATCAAGCACAACTGCAACTTTATCCATTATATTCATAAAACATCACGCTCCTTTACCGTTATTTTACCGCAAGCAAAATAAGGTGTCAATTCTTTTCTGCAAATCAAAAGAAAACAAAGTGTTAACACGGTATCATCAAAAAAAAGGTTCTTCACGGAAAGTTGGGGGATCGGAAAAATGATAAATTATGATTTAGCGGTGAGTGTGTGGAGTCAATCATGGGGACGGCTTCTGTGATTGACCATACAAGAATAAAAAAAGGTCAATCGCATGAACTGTCCCCTGATTGATGGTGTACGCAAATCCAAAAGATACAAAACGCAAAATGATTAGAAATGAAAAAGAGAAGTTTTTTCATTTGTTTGCAGTCCGCAAATCAGGGGACAGTTCATGCGATTGCCGTTTGCATATCTGTTTCGGCAATCACAGAAGCCGTCCCCGTGATTGGCTGTTTTGTTGCATAAATCATAATTTAATTGCAGCATCCCCCAACTTTCCGTGAAGAACCAAAAAAGAGACAGCAACGGTAACACTGTCTCTTTTCAAAAAAACTCTACTGTTCGGATTCTTCCTGCAGTTTTCTGTAGTTGATCTTGCCGATTTTGGTGACGGGCAAGGAGGTGCGGAATTCATATTCCGTGGGCACGGCGTTGCGGGCAAGATTCTTTTTGCAGTATTCGCGGATCTCGCGCTCCACTTCAGCGGTCAGTTCCACGCCTTTTTTCAGCACGATGACGGCTTTGGGGACTTCCTGCTTGATCTTGTGGCGAATGCCGACGACAACACTGGTGGCTACATATTTGCACTTATTGATGACTTCTTCGAGTTCCACGGGGTAAATATTATATCCGTTGGAAATGATCATGCGCTTCAGACGCGATGTGTAGTGCAGAACACCGTTGGAATCCATATAACCGAGATCGCCTGTGTGCAACCACAGTTTTCCGTCGCGGTGGGTGCGCAGGGCAAGCGCGGTTTCTTCATCGTTGTTGATATAGCCCAACATGACAGACGGCCCGTTGACGCAGATCTCACCGACCGTACCGTAATCGCATTCACTCTCACTGCCGGGATCAAAAATGCGGATATCCGTATCGGGATTGGGAATGCCGATGTTGTCGATACTGCGCACGCTTTCATTGGTTGCGGAAACAAAGGCGGTCGCTTCGGACATACCGTAGCCGATCTGAATGTGCGCGGTGGAACCGCAACGGCGGAAATACGATATGACTTCACTGCCGAGTTTATCGCTGAGATAATCGCCGCCCGACAGAATGACCTTGACACTCTGGAATGCGGTACTGCCCGGATCGGGGCTGTTGACGATGATGTTGAGCATGGACGGAATGACCGGCAGAAGATTCGGTTTTTTGGCTTTGATGGTCTGCGGAAGTTTTTTTGTATCGATCTTGGGGATGAGTATGCATTTAAGTCCCAGTGCAAGCGGCACGTGAATGCACACGCAAAGGCCGAAACCGTGGAAAATGGGCAATGCAGACAAAATGGAATTGCCCGGTCTTGCTTCTTTGCAGACCACTTCGCATTGAGATGCGATGCAGTTAAAATTCAAGTTGGACAGAATGATCCCCTTGGAACGTCCCGTCGTACCGCCGCTGTAAATGATCACGGCGGGACTGCGCTGGGAACGGCTGACGTGGGTATCCATGACACTGCCGCCTTTTTTAATGAACTTTTTCCATTCGAGAACGTTATCGCGGTAGCGCAGATTCTTTTTATTTTTCAGATTGTAGGCTTCTTTGAGAATGATATTCATGCTTGAGGACACTTCGCAGACGACCAGATGGTCGGCGGCAATGTCTTTGACCGTCACATAAGAAACGTCCGTTACGAACAGAACGGTGGAATTGGTGGCCGCCATGGCCTTCGCGACCTCCTCGGCAGAAAGCAGAGGATGCAGAATATTACAGATCGCACCGATCTTATTGACCGCATAAATGAGGTAAATGGCTTCGGGAATATTCGGCATACAAATGGTAACGCATTCGTTTTCAACCACATCCAGTTTTTTCAGCGACACCGCCACGCGGTCAACGTGTGCAATAAAATCACGGTAGAGTATCTTTGTATTGAAGTATTCCAAGGCAATATTATTCGGATATTGCAAAGCCGCATCGTACACCATATCATAGATCGAACCGTTATAATAATCCAGATGTTCGGGCATACGGTCATAATACTGCAACCACGGTTTGGAAGCATTGTATTTATATTCGTTGAGTTTTGTAACCACTTTATTGATGTAATCGTTTACAATTCCCATTACAGTTCTTTTCCCCTTTATTTTTAACTGTAAAATAATTTATACAAAACAAAAAAATGATTGTCAATCATCAATGAACCGCCCGTTTGTTTAGTTCGGTGCTATTGAACGCAAAAACTGTTCAAAAAATCCAAAGAAAGAGTGCAACATATCACGATCCTGTTGATTTCCTTGCGTGCATACGGAGATCGTCAGTTTTCCGTTGCAGGTCAGCACCGTTGCCGCGGCACAGGGTTTTACTTTTGCACCGCCCGCAACGAGCGCATCCGTCACATGATATCCGTCCAAGGCAAAGCCCTTGACATCCACAGCCCCGACGTTGCTCAAGGCAATATCGGCATTGTTGTAAAACAGTTTCACGACCGCCTCCGCCTGTAACTGCACCATCGTGGCGTAACCGATGTTCAAAAGCGGAATGCCGTGCAAGCCGAGAAACGGATCCTGCTTGTTTTTATCATTGCTCTCATGCACCTGTTGCAGAAGTTGTATGTCCGATTCGGGCAGATGCGGCACAGAGCAATACATAAAAGTGGTGTGATTGGTATAACCGAGCGTTTCGGGTTGTCTGATATAACGGCGCAGATCCACCGCACAGGACAGGTGCAAAGGTTTCTGCGCTTCGCCCATCACCGCATAGCAAGCCCATATATATGCCGCGCAAAGCAGATCGTTCACCGTGGCACCGTTTTGTTTTGCAACTGCAATTGCCGCCTGCATCACATCCTTTTCGACACTGTGATACACGATGCAATTGCATTCACTGCCGTCCACGGGCGTAAAGGGCAGTTTGCGTTTTTCTTTGACGGTGACACCGGCGAACTGCGCTTTTGCTTTTTTGCGAAGCGAAGCCGGCATATCATCATACACCTTTGTGTATTTGCGGCTGCCCGTTCTGAAATCCAAGGGGGCATCCCCTGTTTTCCGATACTGATTATAGGCATTGCAAAGGTCGGCTGTAAATTGCTTGAAACCGCCGCCGTCCATGATCATGTGATTCCAACGAAATGCAAGAATGCTGTGCGTGCCGTTGTGCACAAGAGCGATCTTCATTTGCGACGGATCGTCCATGGACACACTTTGTTCCAAAAAGGCAACCGCCGCGGCAGGCAGATCATCCGCCGCAATGACAGAAAACACATCGTCAATGTGATAATCGGTCACTTTCCAATAGGGGCGGATATGATCATCCGTGAACAAAGAATGAAAGATCGGTGCTTTTTCATACAGACAGATGATCGCCGTTTGCAAAGCCGTCACGTCGGGGACAAAATCGTAGCACAGATAAAATCTGGCCACACGGTCCATATAACAACGGCACAGGTAATTCACCTTGTCATACAGTTCCGCAGGCAGTTTTTTTTGGCTGTTTCCCGCTTTGATGCAATCAAAAGCAAGTTGTGCGGCAACACGTTCGTCTGCAAGTCCCCTGCTTTGCAACAGGGCAAGATAAGCGCGCGCTTTTGCTGTAAGATCTGCCTGTTCCTGCACGGGAATATTCTGCTGTACAAGTGTTGTCAGAATTTGTTCGGCACGGCTCATAAACAGCCTCCTTATTTGATGATCCTGTCAAAGAAAAATGATTTTTGTTCCTCGGTGGTAATGACCTTAATGGGTTTGATCTGGTTTAAGTTTGCTCCGTTGGCACGCAAGAGTTCACGGTAGGCATCATTCGTGCCTTTGCGCAAAAACTTCACTTCGCAGTGACCGAGTGCACCGCTTTTAATCAGCGGCTCGACGGACACATTGCCTGCACAGAACGTTTCTTCAAAAATACGGGCATATTCCGCTTCGTCGGCAGGTGTGTGATCGCGCGTGGATTCGATCAGCAACACATAATGCCCGGGAGAGGTGGAACGGTCGGCATAAATGCTGTAGCCGACAAAAAGGTCGTTCATCTTCTCGGAAAAGTTGCCGACGATCTCATCGAACGCCATCTGATTGACCTTTTCGCCGCTGATGTTGGCGATCTGATTCAATCGGTAGCAGAACGTGACCTTGGGGGATTGATGATAAAATCCCGTCACCTTGACCACGTCCTCAATGCGGTAGCGGTAAAAACCGCTTAAATTGGTGAGAATGAGTTCATATTCCTTGCCGACTTCCACTTCTGCGATCGTCAGCGGTCGGGTGCCTTCGGGTGCATCCAAGGGCAAAAACTCAAAGAATGCGTTGTGCGGCAAAAGCACGTATTCAAAACTGTCCAGTTCAATGGGCACTGCCATGAGTGCGTCCGTGGCGGCATAGCCGAGATAATGAATGGGCATTTCTTCACCGATGTAGCGGCGCAGTTTTTTGGCATAATGGGAAAGTGCGCCCGTACCCATGCCGTACAGCCATTCGCATTTCGGCCAGATGCGCGGAATAATGGGTTCATCATCAAAGCCTTTTGCGAACTCACTGCGTAAAAATGCGGCTCTTTTCGGGCGCGGTTTCAGCCGTTTTTCGAGTTTTTTGCGGATATGGTCGGGCATACGGATGCTCGCATCGATCGTACCGTGCTCAATATCAAAGCAAAGCATTTCCCAATTTTCTTCCATATAGAAAAACATGGATTCCAACGTGGTAATAAAGATCGTACCGAGATAACTGATGTCTGCATCCTGCAATGCAAAACGCAGTTTGACGTAGTGCATATCCATGTCCGTATCCGCTTCGGGGAACAGGACCTCAACGGGAGAACTGGTAATAAACGGCACGATCGGCCGCAGATTCAGAAGCGGAATGGAGGAAAGACAGGACACCGTAGCACCGCCCGGCAGTTTGCGTTTGCCGATCTCAGCGGTCAGCAAACCTCTCTGCGGCGGCAACGGGCGACCTTTGCGTGCAAAATATTTGACCGCACAGCCGACGGGTGCCGAAAAGGAAAAGCACTGACAGTTCCATTCGGCATAGCCCGAAAGCGGCACCAGTTTGCTTCTGCCCGTACTGCCCGAAGACTCGGTAAAACGGCGGACAAAACGGTTGGTGATGAGTCCCTTTTCACCCTTTGCCATGCGATGTACGTAGTCCTCAAAATCGGCATAGGTCGCAAGGGGCACGATCGCTTGATAATCCGCGACCGTTTTCACCTTGTCAAAATGATGCGCTTTGCCGTAAACGGTGGTTTTATTGTCTCGCATCAGATGCCGCAGGGTGCGCTCCTGCACGGCAAAAGCATTGCGGCTGTACAGATATAATTTTATATGCTCCATCATGCCGAGCATACCGCCGAATGCGGCAAAAAGCCCTCTGTGCGGTTTGAATGCCATTGTGATCACTCCAAAAATAACAGTATTCATGCATAGATATTAAAATTATACCGTATATGCGATGCAAAATCAAGTGTTGCAATGCAAGTGCAACTGTTTTGCAATGCAAGTGCAACTGTTTTGCGATATTTGTATTAAAAAATGGTTCTTCACGGAAAGTTGGGGGATGATGCAATTAAATTATGATTTATGCGACAAAGCAGCCAATCACGGGGACGGCTTCTGTGATTGCCGAAACAGAAATATAAACGGCAATCGCATGAACTGTCCCCTGATTTGCGGACTGAAAACAAATGAAAAAACTTCTCTTTTTCAATTCTAATCATTTTGCGTTTTGTATCTTTTGGATTTGCGTACATCATCAATCAGGGGACAGTTCATGTGATTGACCTTTTTTTATTCTTGTATGGTCAATCACAGAAGCCGTCCCCATGATTGACTCCCCGCACTCACCGCTAAATCATAATTTATCTTTTTTCCGATCCCCCAACTTTCCGTGAAGAACCTTTTTTTGTTCTTAAACGATTGCCCGGCTGTTGTTTTTTGTTGAAATATCTGCATGCATATGTTAAAATAATAAAATAAGGAAAACATAACAGGAGACGGGTTTATGAAGGCGAAAGGAAAACAGCAACGGTTTGATATCACGGACCTTTTAATCAGCACGCAATCTGAGTTGACGCAGGAATTTGACGGGTTGTTTGCCAAAGAAGATGCGCTCGAACTTTTGCACACGCTGGAAACGTATCTGCAAAAGAATCTGACGGATGCGATGGGCGATCCGCATTTCAGGTTGTTTGAAATACTGCGCAAAAGTTGCCCGGATTATGTGCGCGATCACAATGACGGAAAAGGAAATGCGATTGCTTTATTGCACTCTTTTTCGGATGTGAATGCTGTCAAGAAAGCACTGAAAGAATACGCAAAATACGTAGACTCTCTGCCCGACAAAGCACAGATCGAACAGCGGTTTACGGATAAACTGTTTGAACTGTACAAGAATTACAAGTCATCTTCAGATTATATGAGCCGCCTGACAGACCGTCTGCTTGCAGAGGAATTGCGCCGTGATGAGCCTACGCAGGTGCGTATTCTGCGGCAGTTCATTTACCGATTCGGCTGTATGAAAAATACCCCCTGCGAATGTGCGGCGATTGCAAAAATTGCAAAAGAACGATTCGGCGGTGATTTTGCGCAAATGGCAGTGTCGGCCGATACGGCATTGCTGAACAGCCTGTTTGCCGACGGCAAAAGCGAGTACTGGAAAGTGAGCGTGTGTGTCATTGTCGAACAGCGCGGCTGTATGGTACAGGCAACTGCCGCGGTCAAAGAACTTGTCCGACGTGTGTTTTCTCCGCTTGTGCTCAAAGAGGGAGACGCGTTTGAAAATGCCGAACGACTGGCAGATTGTTTTGTCACTTGCGTAACGCAGAATGTGCTTGCCGCCGTTGTCGGCAGTGAGGACGATGCTGAATTGCTTAAAATAACGATCAAATGTGAACTGGAAAAGAATCCGCCCGAAATCGAGCAGTATCCTTTGGATGTCCGTCTTTCTGCCATTGCGCGTTCTTATGCGGATTCGCTGATGTTGACGCGCGACAATCCGCTGTTGACGCATTTACCCGAAGTATATCTGCGAAAAAAAACACCCCCCTCACAGATCTCTTTTCCGTTTAACGCTATAATTGATGCGAAAAAACTCAAAACCGTCAACAGCGATTTTGAGACTTGTGCGCAAACAGAACACGGTGTGCGTTTGCTGGAAGCCGACATTTGCAGAAAAGACAGAGAGGCATACGTCTCTGTTTTGAAAGACACCGCAGACGAGCGGCTGAAAAATCGCGCCAAAACGGTGAAAAAAAGAACCTTTGTTACAAGCAAAATGGCAGACATTGCCAAAGTGCTGGCCGACGGATTTTTTGACAGCCAGAAAAAAACCAGAGAGTATTTGTATCTGTATGCGGTCGCATTCAATATGACTTTTCCGTATGCACCCGATGTGGCGGTCGATAAACAGACCGATATCGCGATCAATCTCTTTGAAGATTACTACACCGATAATCTTATTAACTACATCGGCGGTAAAAAAAGTGATTCCGCTGAAAAATGCGTAGACGGCTATTCAATCAATTATAAAAACTGTTTTGAAGTCATCTTTTTGTATTACATCGCACGCAGAATGTTTGAGAGTGCCGATTCCTTAGCCGCCGAACGGCAGTGTACGTCACATTTGCAGCTCATTCAGAATGCATACGCGATGATCGACCGTTGTGCCGAACGAAGCCGCGAAGAACTCAGTGACGAGCAGATCGAAAACGACTTGCAGAGCGGTTACAATGCCATGTTTACCGCACAGTATAAAAAAGATTTTCTGACGGTTCTTCGCAATGCGGTGGAAGGCGATTCCGAAAAAGAAAAAGAGTTTGAAGATTTCATTGTTGCTCGCTATGATTGCAAAAAGAAAGGTGCCGTTACCGCCAATCGCAGTGAAAACCGCACTGCATTTTCCTGTTGTTCACAGTTGTATGTGTATTTGAATGATTTTATTTTTGAAACAGCAGGCGGCGTCGGTGCTGCCGATGAAAAGAACGAAAGCCGTGCGGTTGCTACGCTTCGCAGAAAGATCACGGACAAATCCCGTGCAAAAAAACTGGTTGAGGAAAATGTCCGGTTGCGGCAGAACTGCACAGACTGTCCGCAGTATGCCGCATACAAACGGCAGTTGTTTGTTCCGCAGAACAAATGTAAACAGTACGGCAAACAAGAATGTATGCAGGCAGGAAAGACGTTTGAAAAGGATGCGTGTGCACAGTGCAGCATCTATAAAAATATGAATATTCACCGTTTTGTTCCGTCTTTTGATTGTCCGTATGCTGACGGTTGTACGTTTGAGGCCGCAGATGCTGCCAAAACAAAACGCAAAGATGTTGATTACTATAATATGATCCGTCACGTGATGGTTCGAGAATTTGAAGCAATGACAACGGCTTATAACAAATCGGTCTGCAGTAAATGGTTGCACAACGGCCGCTATGACGAACCGTTTTGCAAACTGCTCGAACAGATCGAACTGCGTTTACGTACGTTCACACGGTTCAGAAGCAATTTCCGTATGCAGGACACGAGCCGAACGGCTCTGCTGACATTGTATTATATGTATCTGGTTCTCAAGTCACCCGAACACAAGCAGTGCAAAGTCAGTTTTGCCGATTATTTCGACTGTTTTTGTAACGGATTCACCGTGCCGGTTTATTTCAGTGATGATGAAGATCAGCCCTGCAAAGGCATCAATCAGTGTCTTGTGAATGCGGGTTATCAGAAAATCAACGCAAAAAATGTTTTCGATATATTCGTGTGTTTCCTTGCTTATCGCGAAACATACGATCCGCAATATACCTTCTCACAGCTTTGCTGTGAACTGCTCAAAACATTCTGAAAGGACTGTATTTTTATAAACAGTATTTCACATCAGATAACAGGATCATATCATTTGCAAACGGATCTGCCCACACAGGATTGTGTTCTGTTTGAAGAAAACGGTCACGTTGCTCTTGCCGCCGTTGCAGACGGGGTTTCATCCTGCAAAAACGCGGCGGAAGGCGCACAGATCGCCTGTCAGACGATCAAACAAATTATGACGCACGAAAGCGATTATTATTTTTCATGCAAGCAAGATTGCGTGGGGAGCCTCTTGTTGAATTATGTTTGCCGTGTTTTGCAGAGTGCGGCGGATGATGCAGGCGAAGATGTCATGTCCTATGCCTCCACGCTCAGTTTTGTGTGCTTGCATAAAAAAAGCGGAAAGATGATGGTGTTTTCTTTGGGGGACAGCAAGGTTTTTTCCGTTGGGGAAACGGGTATACAATGTTTGACCGATTCGCAGGCCGATGAAAACAACCGTTGTTGTGCAACCGTAACGCAGGGTGCCGAAAAGCAGGTGCAATTGCAGGTGTTTGTTTATGACGGGCAGACCGATTATCTGTTGATGACAGACGGTGCATGGCGGTTGCTGTATACGGATTGTCGGTTGCGCAAAGACCTGCGTGAACAGATTGAAAAACGCAATTATCGCGACTTGGCAAGTTTTTTTGAAAACATGAAACCGACGGATGACTGCAGTTATATTGCGTTGCAGTCGGATAGAAAACGATCCGAAACTGATCGTTCGGGAGGATTACAGAATGAATAAAGAACAACTGAAATCGGTTTTGGCCGGACGTGTGCCGTTGCATGATACCATACAACTTCTGGATGAACAAAATCATCCGCAAAACTTTCAGATCGAAGAAGTGATGAACGCCGGCGGCTCGTGCATTTGTTATAAAGCAAAACGCATGACGGGTGAAGACCGCTATGTGCGCGGAACGCTCAAAGAGTTTTATCCGCTGGATTGTGCAAAGAAGGACGATGCGCAAAGCGAAGAAACAAACAGGCAAGCACACGCATTTGATCAGCACTGTGCGTTTGATCTCGGACGCGAAACCGATATCGGCTCAACGGTCTGCGCACAATTGCGCACAAAACCCTCAAGGGCGTTTTACTTTTATCTTGCGCGAGATGCTTTTTACCAAACCTATAAAACAACCGTCAATACGGTGCGCAACAAAAGGACGGAACTGGAGAATTTCATAGCCCCTTATTTTATCTACAAGGGAATTGCTCCGCAGGAGGATCCGCAAAATTTTACGTATTACATCTGGACGGAAGGTGAAAATACGCTTGTCAGTTTTGAGGATTATCTGACTATGATGCGGGATTTCGTGCGCAAAAGCATCGATGAATGCGATAAAACCAACCGCACGCTTGCATATCATTTTTATACCGTACTCAAAACGGTTACCAGTCTTGCCCGCGGCATCAAAGCTTTTCACGATGAACAGTTGTTGCATCTTGATATCAAACCGTCCAATTTCGGTATTCGCCTGAGTTTCGGCCGTGCTTTGCCCGAAAGCATTTCACTGTTTGACCTGAATGCGGTGTATTCGATCGGGGATTCTCTGTGCCGTTATGCAGGCACGGACGGTTTTCGTGCGCCCGAAATGGATCCCGCGCATTTCAAACCTACCAATGCGTGCGATCTGTACTCCTTGGGTGCTACGCTGTACTATTCCGTTGTATTTCCAGAAACAGCGGGGGACACGGATGAGGCGATCGAACTTGAAAGGCAGGACAGGCTGTACCGTGACAGTTTGTTCGACGAAATTGACAGCCGCGTTGCGGAATCTGCTTTGTTCCGCTGGTCGGAGATCAACAGCCAGGCACGTATGCACGATCTTCTGACGCAGTTGCTCAAGGGCAGCCTTGTGCGCGGAGAAAACACAAGCAAACATGAGCCTTTTGTGTCTGTTTCAGAGTTTATTGAATGTGCGGAAAAATTGCTGAAGAATCTGGAAGCGGAAATCGGCAAAGAAGCCACGACTGACGAAAACATGACCGTCGTGTCGCAGGTCGTTGCACGCGAGGATTATTGGGATGATGCCGTGGATACGGGAGCAACGGGGGCTATGCAGTGTTTGCTGTATGATTATCCGCTGTATGAGTATGAGAAAAACGGGATCGTAGACGTTTTGGTTCTGGGTTGCGGCGCATACGCACAACGCTTCATTGACATCGCCTTTGAGATGTCGCAGGTCAGGAACTGCAATCTCAATATTACCGTCATTACGCATCAAAAAGAGGATGAGACACGGTTTTTGGCATTGCGTCCCGATTTTACCCGCTTTTTTACCCTCAACGGTGTTCCCGCATCCGAAGAACCCTACGGCAATATCCGTTTTCTGACGATCGATGAGAAAGGCTTTTCCGATCGCGGAGAAAATGCGGATAAGATCAAGGCCGTGTTGGGGGATCCGTTTGATCCGTTTGCATACGTCTTTATTGCTTTGGGGGCAACGGGCCTCAATCGCCGCCTTGCAATCGAACTGGCAGAGTCAAGCGGTATTTTATCGGCAAAAAAGATCAACCGCAACAAACCGCTTGTCAATTATGTAGTGTATGAAAAAAGAAAGACCTCGGGGCATAAAAAATATGAATCGCTTCCTGCCTGCCTGCATCCCGTACAGGTTGAAAACGTGCTCGTTTCCCATGCTGACTATGCATTTCTCAAACGCATGGCATTCAACACGCATCTCATCTGGAAGGGAGAGGGCAATGTTGATCTGAAAAAAGAGCGCGCCCGTTTTCGTGCCGCATATAAATTTAACAGTTCCCTGTCAAATGTGTTGTCTCTGAAGTATAAACTGCACAGCATGGGGATTGAATTGGATAAAAACAAACTTGCCAAAATTACGCATACGCTGATTGAAAAACTGTCTGAACCGTGCGAAAACGGCACCTGGACGGAAGAACTTGCCCTTTACGAGCACCGCCGTTGGGTTGTAAACGCTGTGTGCAACGGATGGGTGGGCATGAAAGCGGAAGAATACGGACAGTTAAAAACTGCAACCAAAGATGTGAGAAATCGCAGACATCCGTGCATCGTGCCGAGCAAGGCGGGGCGTTCTCTGAAAGAGAGCGTATGGTACAGCACACAGCAGTGGGACCGTCCCGACCTGGAAGAAACGGATGCGTTTCATAATTTGGATGATCTGGATAAAATGTCCGTCCGCTTGCACCGCGCACTGAAAAAGAATGCACTGTCGGTTGATCTGGCTCAGATCAATGAGGTGGCAGGCGATCTGCAGACCGTACTGACGGGCAATGCACAGGCATTGGCTTTGTTCAGTTCCTATTATACGGCTTTGTGTGATGTTTTGCAGAATCCGCAGGAAAACATTGCAACCAACGCAAGGATCTATGCGCATTACCGAATGCGGTTGTTGAGCATTTTGCAGGCGGATGCGCAATACGGCAAGCAGGCAAAGAAAAAGCTCGATGAACTGGATAAACTGTTCACGCCCATCTGTCTTGCCAACGAGTATGCCGATTTCAAAAACAAAGACTATGAACTGATCGGCAATATGCCCTTTATCCTCAATTATTCTACCTCTCTTCGCATTTGTATTCCGTTTGAAATGACGAGGGAAAATCGCTTTGAAAACGTTGCGTCCTGTCTGATGCTCAACCCTTCTTACGTGACGTATCTGATCGATCTTGAGGATGTTGAAAAGGACGGAAAACTGGCTGTTGAACTCATGAAATACATTGCCTGCATCATGGACAGCCACAATTTGCAGACACGCATCTGCGCCGTTTTGACTGCTGATGAAAACCGTCGTGCGCAGGCCGAACGGATCGCGCAGGATCTTTGCGATTGTTCCGACCGCATCGTTTCGGGTATCGTCATTGAAGCCTCCGATTCAAGGCAGACCATGCAGAATCTGCGTGAATATCTCAATGCGGTCAACGGCAGTGCGACACCGTTTTCGCTCATTGAACGCAATAAAACACGCATCAGCGGTTGGCTGGATGTGCTTTGTTCTTCGGTTCCGACTTATGCATTTGATTCCGCATCGGGTAAATTTGAACCGGATGAGCGTTGTGCGTGGCTTGACTATCTTCCGTTTCACGTGCATCTGAACGTGGAAGATCTGTTTGCTACACAGGGGTGCCTGTGTGTGAGCCATGAGCCGGAAATGTTGAATTTTTACAAAAAATTCTGGGAAGACTACTACAGAAAAGGCACGACGCCGGAGGAACATCTGCTTTACACCGCAGCATGGAAAAAACTTTGTGCCGAACTTAAAAAAGAAGCACTGCGCATCGATCAACTCGGTTTTTTGAATTACGAACAGAACCAACGCTATCCCAAAAATAAGTTCTCGTTTTATGCGCCTGCTTTTTGTAAAGCGACACTTGTAAAACTGTTTACGATCCTGAAAAACGAACCGTACTGTTTGTTGGATGAACGGTCTTTCATAGAAGATTGCACATCGGTCATGCTCAAGATCAATCTTGTTTGTTCCAATCAAACAGCAAAAGTCATTACCGCCATTCTCAGTGAACCGCATAAACTTATGGATGCATCGCAATTCACTGCCATCACCAAAGGCAACATCATCTTTTTCTATTGCCAATCACTTTGCATGAAAAAAGTGGAAATGCCGTTTATGCCGTTTGTGAATGAGCCGAAAGAAAAGCGTGACAAAGCATTGCCCGAAAATGTTATCATGCGTGATTTTTTGTATAAGCTGAAAGATGACGGATTTCTTCTTAATTTTACCCACGTGCATGCTGACAACACCTGCAACAAGGACTATATCTCTTTTACCTTCTGTTCGCAATCCATCAAAGATCTTTTGACAAACGAAGGAAATCTGCTGGAGTTATACGTATATTATGAATTGCTCAGAAGCGGCTATTATGATGATGTCCGTACCGGTGTTGAAGTGCACAGATGTGCCGGTGCACACTCCGTACCCACGCACGAATTGGATCTGATCGCCGTCAAAGGTATGAACACGCAATTGTGTGAGATCAAAGCAAGAACCGAACTTACGCCGTTGTTTTATTCCAAACTTTATGCCTGTGCCAGAAACTTCGGCATCAACACCAAAGCCGTTATCATTGCGGATCTGCTTGGAAAAACGGACGGTGTGAATTTTGCAAACGGTGTTTGTATGCAGCGCGGAAAAGAAGATTTCGGAGTACACACCGTGCATGAAGCGGATGAAATTGCCGCCGTTGCAAAGTTTATGCGCAAACACATTGAAAATACATAATATATACCAAAACAGAAAAGGAGACGCGCGTTGAGCGAATTTAAGAAAATCGACCGCATTGCAGACTATGTTCTGCAAGGTCTCACACAGCAAAGGCTTTTCGTCTTTTTGTGTGCAAAAACGAGTGCCGTGACCGCAAAAGTCGGCACGGTCGGACAGTATGTGCGCACCGTCATGCAAAACGGAATGGAGGAAACCGTCAACTGCATCGCAACGGATCGTGAAACGGGGCACCCCGATTGGATCGTTACCAATCCGACAGGGGAATGCTATGTTGTCAGGGATTCCGTTTTTCGTGACAAATATATTCCCGATGGTGAAACGATTGGTCGTTTTTTGTCCAAAGGAAAACCTGTTGCAGGTGTGCGCATTGACGAAAATATCAGTTTTGAAGCACCGTGGGGTGAAGAAATGTGCATTGCCGCAGGCGGCGTGCTGATCCTCAACGGCGCACAGGATATTTACGGTATTCAAGCGGAAGAATTTGCATCCACCTACCGAGTGTTGCCGCCGCAGACGGATACCTTACAAAAAGCGCTTGCCCTTTTGCAACAAACCTGATCTGCCCATCGGAAGGAAAGGAGAGAAAATAATATGTTGCTGTTTTTCAAAACCCTGTTGATTACGCTTTTGTCTTTGCTCGGTGTCTTTCGTATCGGAATGACCGATGCTCCCGTGGACGCCGAAAACGGCGGCGATCCCGTCATCGTGGAATCCGACGGATCGTTTTACTACACCTATACCACGGGCGGCGGTGTGGATATCTGTAAAATTGCCGATTATAACGATGTTGCCGTTCTCGAACGCAAAACGGTGTATCGTTCGGGCGCGGACGGCATTACGGGGGCGATCTGGGCACCCGAACTCCACAAAATCGGGGACAACTGGTATATTCTCAGTTGTGCCGTATTTGATGCAAACACCGCACCGCGCGGGACGATGCCGCAGGCGGATGCAAACACCGACATGGCACACGATGACTTTTACCGCTACGGTTTTGTGTTAAAAAGTAAAACCGAAGACGTGTTCGGTGAATATGAATTCATGGGAATGCTGGCACCCGACGGACTCAACAATATCGACGGCACCTATCTGCAGAAGGACGGCAAACTGTATTACGTCTGTTCTGCTTATATGAATGTGGGCAATCAGCATCTTTACATCACCGAAATGTCCGATCCTTGCACCCTTGCGACCGATGAAAACGGCAAACACAATGCCGTGTGCATTTCTTCGCCGCAGTTCTCGTGGGAAAAACAGGGTTGGTCGGTCAACGAAGGCCCTGCCGTGCTGTATCACGGTGAGGATGTGTTCATCGTGTATTCCGCAAGCGGATTCAGTTCGGGCGGCTATTGCATGGGGATGCTCACTTTGAACGGTGACGATGTTTTGTCTGCCGACAACTGGCTGAAAAGCCCCGTGCCGGTGTTCCGGAACCGACCGATGCAGGACGTTTACAATGCAGGACACTGTTCTTTTCTGTATCTGTCCGACGGCAGTGTGCAGATGGTGTATCATGCAACAAGTGACAAAGAGTTCGGCAACGCACCGCGTCTGACGCACGTAAAACCGGTGCAGTTTATTTGCGGTGTTCCCGTATTCTGATTTTGCAGTGCTCGAACCGCTTAGAAGATGTCCGCTGTTGCGTCCTCTTACGAAACGAGGTCGGTTTTCGCGATTGAGCGAAACGGTTTTGCATTTTGTTCAAAAAAGAGCGATTGTCAAACCGTTTGTCAAACCGATCTCTTTATTTTGTCAAACCGATTGTCAAACCGAAAAAGTCCCGAAAAGCCCATCCCTAAAGGCTTTGCGGGTTGTCCGATTTTTCATTTTGTCAAACCGTTTGTCAAACCGATTGCTTCATTTTGTCAAACCGATTGTCAAACCGTACATACTATTATATAAGAAAAAAGATTAAGAAGAATGTATTAAGAAGAAAGAGAGAAGGGCTGTGAGAAAACGTAAGAATTTCCACAGCCCTCACGCACGCACAAAATATGATCGCATGATTTGTTGCGTCTTTTTTCTCTGCAGACTGTTTTTTTGCGCTTTTCTGTGCAAAAACACTTGTCTGCAGGTTTTTTTTAGTTTATAATAATAAAATACGTTTATTTCAGAGTTATTTTCAGTATTCGAGAGGAGTTTTCTCCATGTGTGAACTGTGTGCCTTGTTTGAAAACGTGCAGGACGGGCAATGCATTACGCTTGAACACAATAAAGTTTATCATGTTCGGCAGGAAGATGCCTTTGCGTTGACGGGAATGTTTTGTTCCAACACTGCAAAGATCCATGAAAATCCGCAAGGTTCTCGGCTTGCCGCCATATATCTGCACGCAAAAAAGAACATCGTTATTGACGGCAACGCAGCCACCGTTCTTGTGCACGGTAAAATGACGCCGTTCATTTTTGACCGCTGTGAGAACGTGACCGTTAAAAATCTGACCGTGGATTATGCCTGTCCGACCATGACGGAGTTTACGGTTCTGTCCAATGAAAACGGCGTGTGCGAACTGCGAATCCATGACGACTGCCGTTTCTGCGTACGTGAAAACGAACTCATCTGGATGGGGGAGGACGGCGCAGACGGTGTGCCTTATTGGGAAAACAGTGCCGCGGCGGATCGCCGTTATGTCAAGGTGTACGATCCCGTTGCCGAACAGTGCAGAGATTTTCCTCGTGCCGATCTTACGTTCACTTCCGCCGAGCAGACGGACGAGCACACGGTGCGCGTTGTGTTGAAAAATCCCGATGCGGATTTCGTGCCCGGTCACATTTTCCAGACACGCAACATCGTACGCGATCAGACGGGCGGTTTGTTCAACCGTTGCAAAGATCTCACTTTTGAAGATCTGCGCGTCAAATTTATGCACGGTTTGGGCATGGTTTCGCAGTTTTGCGAAAATGTCACATTCCGTAACTGTGATTTTACACCTGCCGAAGGCAGAACCATTGCAAGTACCGCCGACTTTTTCCAGTTTTCGGGGTGCAAGGGTGATCTGGTGCTTGATTCCTGTAAGGCACACGGTGCGCAGGATGACTACGTGAACGTCCACGGTACACATCTTCGTGTTGTGGACACAGATGCCGAAAAACGCCGCATAACGGTCCGTTTTATGCACGCCGAGACATGGGGCATACAAGCGTTTGAAAGCGGCGATACGCTTGAATTTATCAAATGGGATACCCTTATCCCTTATGAGGAAACGGTCGTCACGGCATGGGAAAAACTGAATGATACCGATATTCTTCTGCATCTGGACCGCGCACTTCCCGAAATCGAAATTGACAAAGACGTGGTGGAAAATGCAACCTGGACACCGAATCTGTACGTGCGCAACTGTGATTTCGGAGTGACAGCAGGCCGAGGTATTCTTTGCACCACCCGCGGTGAGGTGATTATTGAAAACAACCGTTTTTATCACCTTTGGGGCCCTGCTCTGCTGTTGGAGGACGATTGCAATTTCTGGTTTGAATCGGGTTATACGAAGCACATCATTTTCCGCAATAACGAGGTCATCGGCTGTGATTATGCCCATACAGACACCGATTCCCCCGTCATTCGCTATTCTCCGAAAGTGCTCAATGAGAACAGCACCGCATTTGTGCACGGCAAACTCACCGTCAGCGGCAATACTTTCAAAGAAGCGACGCTCGGTACGCATACATTGCGCCTTGCCTATCTTGCGCAGGCACAGATCACCGATAATATTTTTGATGCGCCCTACAACATTTCCACGCACTGCACGGGGGCGATCAAAGACGAAAACAATACCGTGTGCACGCAGGACGATGCAGACACTTCTGCCGATGTCCCGTCAGCACCTTTGTCGGTCCCGAAAAAACATCCTTTGCAGGCAAAAAAAATCATTGCTTTCGTGTTGACGGCAGTGTTGCTGTTCGGATGCGGATTCGGCGGCGGAATGCTGATGAGCGGACGCAACGGGGAGGAAGAACAACAAAACGGGAGTTCCTATGCCGACAATCCCGCTTACGAATACATGGCAGGGGCGTTTGCATGGCAGACGAGTGCCGAAGCACAGGCATTGATCCTGCAAAGTTTCAACATTGCCGAACGCAATGCAGAGGAACTTTGTGAACTTGCAACTGCCGCATCCGAGGGGTATGCGTGGAAAACCGTCGGCGGGAAAAGACAGATGTTCTGCGACGGCCGCCGTGTGGCGGTCGTGTGTGAGATCGACAGTACGTTGCTCAATACGTACGCTTTTGCCGCTGATCTGCTCAACAGTGCGCATGAACGGACGTATAAGGATTTTTATGATTTTCTGCAAAGCGAGAGATGCGAAGCGTTGCCGGGTGCGGTCGATTTTGTAAATCAATGTATCCGAAACGGCATTGCCGTGTTTTATGTTTGCACACACACGGATCTTGCGATCAAAACAACGCAGGACGGATATGCGGGGCAGACAGGGTATCAGGATGCACAAGGCAACGTGCTCGGCGCATCCGTTGCGGATGTGTTCGGCCGAACGGCTTACGATTTGACCGTTCGTGTCCTGTCCGATCACGGTTTTCCCGTCAGTGATAAAAAGGCAAAGAACTACAGTGCCGATGCCGTTTTGCTTTTGCATGATCCGATGTTCAACGGCACGGACAACGGGGAACTGCTCGACAGCATCGCAACGGGCGGTAGCGTTGCAACCGGTGAAAGAGGGCGAGACAGTGAAGCATTTTTGTCCTCATTGGAACTTGCACCGCACAGAATTTCCATGGTCTTGGGGGACAATTTGAATGATATGAACGCTCTGTTTGCGCAGGACGGTGAAGATACGGACGTCCGTACACTGCGTGTGCAGGCATACGCAGAAAAATGGGGCGCGGAATATATTGTCTTTCCAAACGCTGTGCGCAGTATACAAGAATAAAATATTAAAAAGGTATTATGCAAGCGGAGGTCCGCCTGTAATAATACCTTTTTTTGTTTTGCTTTTTGGTCTGCGCTGAATGCAACAGCCCTTCATGTTTTTTGAGAATGCCGTTATTCTGCCGCGGCGCAATCGGGAAATTCCTGTTTGCTGATATCAGCGTTGCAGGCACGCAGTTTTTGGACAATGTTTTCATAGCCGCGTTCCACGTGCTGAATCTCACCGACGATCGTCTCACCTTCAGCACAAAGGCCGGCAATGATCATCGCGGCACCTGCACGCAGGTCATCGGCAATGACGTGTGCGCCTTTCAGTGCACTGCCGCCGTGGATAATGGCGATGGATTGAACGGGCTGGGTGATCTGTGCTTGCATGCGTGTGAGTTGGCGGATATATTTGAAGCGGTCTTCCCAGACGTTTTCAATGATGGTGCTGTCACCCTTACAGGTGCAAAGAAGCACTGCAAACTGCGATTGCATATCCGTCGGAAAACCGGGATGCGGTTGTGTGCACACCGTGCAGGGACGTAACTCACTTTGCGTATATACACGAACGCTGTCCTCGTAAACTTCCACTTTCGCACCGCAATCACGCAAACTTTTAATGATGGAGCGAAGGTGTTCGGGGGTGACGTTTGTAATTGTCAGATCGCCTCTTGTTGCGGCGGCGGCAACCATATATGTGCCTGCTTCGATTTGATCGGGAATGATCGAATATTCGGCAACGCTGTGCAGGTCCTGACAACCTTCGATCTCAATGGTTTGCGTGCCGGCACCTTTGACCTTTGCCCCCATTTTGTTCAAAAAGTTGGCAAGATCGACCACGTGCGGTTCTCTTGCGGCATTTTCGATGTAGGTAACGCCTTTTGCGCGTACGGCAGCCAGCATACAGTTGATCGTGGCTCCCACCGATACTTTTTCATAATAAATATGTGCGCCGAGCAATCTGTCCGCTTTGGCGATCACAATATCGTCTTTTGCTACTTCGTCTGCAGGCGGGATTTTTGCCCCCAGTGCTTCAAAACCCTGAATATGCATATCGATCGGACGTTTTGCACCGAACTGACAGCCTCCGGGGGTTGCAACTTTTGCGTAATTGAAGCGGCCCAACAGGGAACCGATGAAATAATACGAAGCACGCAGACGTTGGCTTAAAGAGGACGGCAACTCACGGTTTTCCACTTGTGTGGTGTCGATTCTCAACGTAGAATCACCGATCCATTCACATTTTGCGCCGAATGTTTTTAAAATATCGATCAATACGAAAATGTCGCTGATCTGCGGGACATTATCGATTGTGAAAACGCCTTGCGCCAAAATGGTTGCAGGCAGAATTGCAACTGCCGCATTTTTTGCTCCGCTGACTTTAATTTCTCCGGTCAGTCTGTTGCCACCGCGAATCACATATTTTTCCACAGCGGTGTTCTCCTTTTTTTATGATCCATATATTCAAAAAAACAGAAACAATCGAAAATAAAGGCCCAAAAGGGCATACAAACTTTTAACAGTATACCATTTTTGAGAAAAAAAGAAAAGAGGTTTTTCTGAAAAAAATCAAAAAGCATTTCAGAAAAGTGTAGAAAAATAATGATTATAATTGGTTATTTTGCTCAATAATTCAGTTTTTCAACCGTCCAATCGGCAAGAATCGGGAAAAATGCACGCGCTTCCTGCACAGCACCCTGCAGGTCGTGTTCACGCCAGTTGCCGCATTCAACTGCGCTCACGCCGGGAATTTCCCCCTCATAAGCGGCGATGAATGCAAAGGCATCCTTGGTAAGTGCAATTGCCTGTTCATGCGAAACGGTGTCGCGCACGAGGAAATAAAAACCCGTGCGGCAACCCATGGGGCCGAAATAGATTACTTCGTCTTTGTGTGCGGAATTGCGCGCGAAAGTGGCAAACAGATGTTCAACGGTGTGAATGGATGCATTGTCCATCACTTCTTCCACATTCGGTCTGCGCGTACGGATGTCATATGTTACAACATCTCCGTCCACGCGGGAAATATACATACCTTTCTGCAGAACGGTATGGTCAACGGTAAAACTTGCAATTTTTTCCATGGGGAAACTCCTTAAATTATAATTTCAGTGCATAAACAAGCGACATAAACAGGCATTTGAAGAAATTGAAAATGCTGTTTATTACTTTCTCAAATCCCTGCGCGCCGTCGTTGTAAGGTGCATCCGTCTGCAGGGTGAATGTGCCCTTTTCGTATGTATACAGATCGGTGTCAAACGTGCCGTCCTCGCTGAGGGTGAGCGTGCGCATCCCGTAAGGGCCGCTTTTTGCAAACTGACAGCCGTAGGTCAGCCCCATGGTGATGCCGTCAAATGTACCTGTGTAGCCGCAGGTGTGTTCGTGACCGAAGAATGCGCCGATCACGTTTTTCTCTTTCCAGAGTCTGAAATCGTCCGTGGTCGTGCCGGGCGTTGCGGCAATTTCCGCATGGCCGTATGCCAGTTCCGGATTCAGACGGTAGCAGCCGCCGTCGCTGATGAACGCACCGTCCTGCCACGGCATACAGGATTCAAAGAGGTTGCCCACATCATCGGTGGGAATGTGCGCAAACACGATCGACGGGACATCTTCGGTTTCGTAATTGCGCATCCATTCTGCCTGCTCTGCGGTGAATCCTTTGCCGTTGTCAAGCATCCAGAGTCCGAAAGCGGCTTCATTGCTGTCGGATGCAAGAATTTCAAAGTAGGTGTCGATCTTGCCTTCGCTGTCGTTGCTTTCATCGAAGGTGATGCAATTGGGGTAAGAGGCATAGATGGCAAGCCAATCTTCATTCGTCACTTCGCTGGAATAATCGTTGTTGCCCTGCGTAACGGCATAGGGAATGCCGCTTGCTTCCAGAGGCGCAAAAATCTGTTCCACGGCCTTTTTTGCGTTGGCAAGAGTATGTTCGTACTCGTTTGCCGTAACACCTTCGCGCAACGGTTCATCGTCCGTTGTCAGGTCCCCGACACGGCTGTTTTCGACGATATCGCCCGTCAGCACAATGAGATCGGGCTGTGCGGTCGCAATGGCCTTTTCAATAAAGTCTGCCAGTTCGTGCGCAACGGCGGCATCGTCCTGCGTATCGGTCAGGTGCAGAACGGTAAATTTTCTGTCCTCACCAAAACGCAGTTCGGGTTTGGTCTGCGCTGCGGCACTCATGCCGAGCAAACCTGCCGTCAGGCATACACACAGCAAAAGGGAAATGATTTTTTTCATACGAAACACACTCCTTTTTATTTGTCAATAACACGGTTATCCGCTAAAATTTCGGGCTTATAACGCATACTGTCTGCTTCGGTAATGGAACGGATGACCTTGCAGGGGACACCTGCGGCAAAACTGTCGGCAGGAATGTCCTTGGTGATCACACTGCCCGCACCGATCACACAGCGGTCGCCGACGGTGACACCCGGACAGACGGTGACGTTTGCGCCGAACCAGCAATCGTTGCCGATCGTGACGGGTTTTGCGTAACAAAAACGCTTTGTGTTGCCGTCGGCATCAAGCATGGCCTTGCGTTCGTCCGCCAACATCGGATGCAGAGGGGTGACGATGGTGACGTTCGGGCCGAAGTTGCAATCGTCCCCGATGGTCACGCGCGCATCATCCTGCACGGTAAAATTGAAATTGATGAACGTGCGCTTGCCGATCACGGTGTGTTTGCCGTAATGAAAAGTGATCGGGCCTTGCAGAAATGTGCCTTCACCGATGCCGCCGAGAATTTCATGCAGGATGCGCTCTCGTTCCTGTGTTTCATCCTCATGCAGACGGTTGAAGTCAATGTTGAGATTGTGTGTGCGCAGTTTGATCGCTTTCAGGGACGGATCCCCCGGACAAAACAGGACACCTGCAAAGATTTTTTCTTCTTCGGTCATCATTAAAATCCTCCGAAATCATACTTTTATACGTTCAGTTTTTTGCGGATCATATCAATGAACTGTGCGGGTGTTTTTCCCGTCAGGCGCAGTATGCGTGTGACCGCTTTCGCCAAGGGCATGGGAACGCCTACTGCGGCAATGTTGTTTTGCAAAAACGCATCCGTAAAGCGGTCATCATAGTGTTCGGGCACGCTGTCGCAGGTCTGTACGTACCACAAAAGCAGATCTTCTTTCATGTTCTGTATGATCGGCATATAGCGTTCGTCCTGTGCCAGGTTCAACTGTTCGCCCTGTGAGGGAATATAGAATTCATCGTTTTCACCCAGCCGCAGAACATATTTGAAGTCTTTTGTCCTTATCATAACGGCCTTTGTGTGGGCGGTATCATCGGCTTGCAACAACTGGCGCGGTGCGTAGCGATCATTTTCGTTGAGAAACAGATTCATTTCCGAACAGTGTGTCTCACCCGGCAGACGTCCGCCTTCACTGCAGACAAAACGGCGGTGTTCGGTCGTTTTGTCACGCATGGTCGGCAGGAGGCTTTTTGAAAAATGGGTGCGGCTGACCTGTATGCCGGCAAGTTCGTGTACCGTAGCGCACAGATCGGTCAGTTCTGTCAACTGTTCGTTTATGCCGCTGTCAACGCGCACGTTTTTCGGCGGTTTGATGATAAAAGGTACGTTTACAAGACAATCGGGGAAACAGTTCTGACATTTTTCAACAATGCCGTAATCTCCCGTGTAATCCCCGTGATCGGACAAAACGATGATCGCGGTGTTGTCATAGATGCCTTCGGCTTTGAGAGTGCGGATCAGCGTACCGATCTGATCGTCCACTTTTGCACACATGGCAAGATAGACGCGGCGGATCTCCTTGAGCCTGTCCTCACTCCAGTTGCCTACACGCAGAGCATCGCGCAGCCCGACTTCCATTTTCGGCTTTCCGTCGGAATCGGCTATGGTGGGAATGCGTATCTGCAGTTTGTCGGGATCGATACGGTCGTAGTATTTTTGTTCGGTCTGATAAGGCGGATGCGGATCATTAAGCCCTACAAACATGAAAAAGGGTTGTTTTTTCGGTCGTTCATGAATCGCGCGGACAGCACTTTCAACACACAGATCATCAATGCTGCGCGTGGCTTTTCCGTTTTTACGGGGCTGTACAATGCCGTCCAAAAAGGAGAAAAACGTGTCGCTGTCGGGTTCGCCGCGCTGTGAAACGGGAACGGATGCACACACGCGGACGCGGTCAAACATCAGATAGCGGTCAATGTATTTTCGGTGATAGTCTTTATATTGTCCCGCCATTAAATCCCCGCGTGTGGAGGAAACGGTGTAATAACCCGCTTTTTTCATATCCGAAAAAAGGTTTTCCTCGTTCGGTTGCAACAGGTGTGACATGGTACGGTGCCCTTTGGTGTGCGGATACAAGCCCGTCATAAACGAACAACGGCTCGGTACGCACACGGGGTTCTGACAATAGGCATTGGCAAACGACACGCCCTCATAGCAGAGCCTGTCCATGTTTGGCGTGCTGGCCGCTTCACAGCCGAGATGATGCAGGCTGTCCGCACGCATCTGGTCGGGATTGATAATCAGAATATTCGGTCTGTTCATGCATCATCACCGATCCTGTCAAGTTCAACGCCCTTGGTCTCCTTGGCTTTGATAAGCAAGATGACAATACCTGCGACCATGCCGGGAACGACCGTCGCAAGGCAGATCATGCCGATTGCGGCATCACCCAGAACATTGGACAAAATGAGCACCGTCAGCATGGAGAATGCGTAGATCACACCCGTGATGATCGGGCGCACCGTGGCAACGGAGACACGGATCCCCGTCGGGGCGGATTCACTGCACATGAGGGTGATCATGTCACCCGTTGCCCAGTAAGCACCGACCGCCGCACCGCAGAACAGGCCGACGAGATATTCGTTCCACGCACTGCGCGAGCCGAAATAAAACAGCAGATAGGTCACAAGCATAAATACACTCATAACGATCACGGTCGTCTTTCTGCCGAAACGGTCAGCAATGAAACCGGGAATGAATTGCATCACGGCACTGCCCACGCTGAACAGCAAAAGTGCATTTGACACCGAGCCGACCGCAAGGGACAGGGCTTCTTCGACCGGCATACCGTTTGCAATATGCTCCTGTGCAAAACCGTAGTTCATGATCGTTTCGTAATACTGCGTGATGAGCATTCCGAACATCAGAAATCCGCCTGCGACCATCACCCACAGCAGTTGTTTGTTCTTAAAACAGTATTTGAATGCGTTTATGAAGCCGCCTTCATCGCTCTCTTTTTTCGGTTTTTGGGTATCTTCACCTTCCTGCAGAACGCGGATGCGGTTTTTTAAGAATACGTCCGACTCGCGTACGCACAGCATGGCAATGATCGCAATCGCCAATGCAAGTGCGGCCGGAATGACGTACACGTATCGCCAACCCGAAAGATCGGTGTCGGGCATAAAGGTGCGGCGCAGATAGGGAATGATAAAAATGGCAAGTGTTGCCACACTTTTTACAACGGAATATAATTTGGCACGGTGTTTTGCAGGTGCGCATTCCTGAATGTAGACCGCCTGCATATCGTGCGGAATGAAGAAAGCAACTACGAATGCGCCCATGGCATACACGGGAATGTTGGTTGCAAGTGAGATCAGCAACATGCCGAGCCCCATGCCGAAGGTGTTGATAACAAGAAAGATCCGTCTGCCGAATTTATCCGACAGCGGTTTGTAGATGAAAGACAGTACCGAGGCAATCGAAGCGACCGTTCCGACGGCCGAAAGACGCGCCACTGCAACATCACTGCCCACAATGGGAGCAAAGATCTGCGAAGCGATCACCGATTGCATCTGTACGCCGATCTGCGAAGCGATTTCATCGGCAATGTAGATCACAGTGACAACCAGCAGAAAATAGGCAAAATAAACTCTGCCTTTCGGACGGGCAAGTTGCTTTTGCAAGCGGGCAAGTTCTTTTTCGCGCTTTTGTGCTGTGGTTTTGCTCATAATAATACCTGCTTTCTATTGTTATTTTCGGACAATGGATCTGCGGGTTTTCGGGGCAAGTTTTACAGTTGTTTCAAGCGTTCGTATTCTTCTTCGGTGATCTCAATGACACCGCCGTGTTTGAATCCGTAGGAGAAGTGCACAACGTCGGCACTGCGAACGAATTTTGCAACACCGGGTGTTTCGGAAATAAAAGGCACGTAGCCCATTTTTTCTTTTTCACAGCCGAAGAAATCCGGCATCAGGCACCATCTGCCGTCGGGCAGGATGTATGAGGTCGGGCCTTCGTATGCACCTGCATTGCCGAAAGAATCCATGTAGGCTTCAAAATCGGCATCATGCGTGCGTAAGTTGTTGCTTTTTCTTTTTGTTTCTGCGGTCAATGAAAACAAGGGCTGCAGCCGCACCTGCCATAAGGAATGCACCGCCGAGTGTGAACGGCAGTGTGCCGATTCCGCCCGTTTCGGGCAGAATATAGCCGCCGTTGAAGTTCTGCACGGTAACAAGGGTGGTAACGGTCTGCATAACACCGTCGGGATCCTGTGAATAATAGTAAAAATAGGTCGGCTCTGTAAGTTTGTTATAGCCTGCAGGTGCCACCCATTCCACAAGTGCATAGGGACCGCCGAGTGCGAGATACTGGCTCTCAATGAATGCCGTGCCGTCCTCACCTGTTGTGTAGGCACCGATGAATCGGAGCGTTTGGGTATCGGATACCGCAAGCGTTGCAGATGCACCGTCGGGAAGTTGTGCCGAAGAATCCCCGTAGGGACCGTACAGCAGGAACTGTGCATCCGCAAGCGGATGATCCGTCAGCCCATCTTGTTTGAGCAAGGTCACATTGTGCAAAGAACCGCCCGCACCGCCTGTGTGATCGGAAATTTGGAAGTTAGCATCAATGAAATCGGAAACTTCCGCTTTGCCTTCCACGCGAACCAGATTGCCGACCGAAACGGAACCGGTTTCGGTGACGAGAGTGGTGTAATCGATCTTGATTTTCAACGAGTCGGGCACGGTGAATGTGAGGGTGTTGGAATCGGGATCAAAGATGGTCGCATATGTGTAAGGACAGTTTGCATCATCAAACGATTCCCATTCACCGCTGTCATCGTAATAGAGTTTGATCGTGTTCCAATACACCGACAGATTGTCGGTCATGGCGTCGGTGACGGTCAGCGTATCCGTACCTGCAAGCAGGTCCAGCGAACGCTCATTGATGATGATCTCAAAATGCAGGTTGTCATTTTCCTGCACCACCTGTTTGTCGATCAATCCCGTTTCAAAATCGGCATGATCCGTTGCAGGACCGGAGGAGGTGTCCCCCCAAAACATCTCTGCAGTGTTGTCGAAACGGAATTTTGCGGTTTCGGTGGTATTCAGGTATTCATCCTTGATTTTCAGCGTATATGTGAACACGTGTCTGCCGCCGTTGTCCATTTGGTTGCAGTAGGTTTTATAGTCAGCTATATTGGAAAGCCAGGATTCACTCCAGCCCACTGACGTGGCCTCCTGATTGAACGGATTTCCGTGCTTTACGAAATCACTTGCGGCAATGTGCATGGAGTTTCCGTCCACGCTTGCGTCATAATAATATTCATTCAGCCACAACCAATCACGCCACGGATCGTAGCAGACTACCTTCATTGAGCCGTCCACATATTCGAGGCGTTCGTCAAACGTATCCGTGAAATAAGCCGTAGCGGTCGTTGCGTTCAGATATCCGTCGTCACCGCCCGAACCGGGAACGGTGTTGTTGAATACAACGGTATAGTCAATGGTGCCGTCGGGATTGACCGTGCTGTCTTTCAGAAGCATGGGGTTGTATTCATAATACGCTTCCGTGTCTGTATAGATGTCCTGGGTAAAGTTGAAATATACGGCATTGGCCATTGTTCCGCCTGCAAGCAGAATATCGCCCAATGTACGCGGCCCGGAAGCGGTATCGCCGTACCACGCCGAACCTGTTTTTGCAGAGAAAGGCAATTTATAGCGCACTTTGAGCAATGCATCGTTGTGATGCAGCCATTGGGAAGACGCCGCGGTTGCAGTATCGGTATTGAAATACATTGTAAACGAATGATATTTGCTGTTGTTGTTTTCCTTCGCGGGAGACACAAGGATGTAGGTGTGTTCCGTATTTCCCCCTTCAACATAGGGAGTGAATGTGACTACAGTGCCGTTATCCAGTGTAGCCGTAACTTCCATGTCCAGCGGGAAGTTTTCCACATAAACATCGCTTCCGTTGTCATAGCCCCAGAAAGCGGCCAGGTCGGTAAAGTGGAAATTGCCCATGCCTGCAATGCTGCCGGGCACGGTTGCGGTGATTTCAAAATAAACATATTCGCCGTCCTCGCCCGATGCCGCCTTGGAAACCTCAGGCTTAAAGCCGACAACGATGCCCGAGCCCGTCGCTTCATTCTCTCTGCCGTTGATCACGGTTTTGACGGTGTTCTGGTACACCTTGGATTCCTCGCCCGCCTGCAAGGGATCGTAGGTCGTATAGTAAACGATCTTGTATTCCACACCCGCAGGCAGATCGAATGACATGGAGGAGCCCGTGACGGTAATGTCATCCCATTCGATGTAATGGGTGATGTAGGTGCCGTCCGGCTGTTTGACGCGGCAGTAAACGGGCTCACCCGTGTAATAGGTAAGACCGTCTCCGAGGGTATCGATGATAATTGCCTCATCAATGAGTGAATTGCCGTCGCCCTCACGAACGACCCATTCCAGAACATTCACGGGATCCCCGTTTTCGTCCTGAATGGTTATCATATTGCCTTCTTTTGTCAGATTGTGCAGGTCAATTTGGACCCAATCCTCGTCAGAACCGGGCAGATCATCGCCCTTGCTGTTTTTGGCCGTTGTATCAACACCGTTCCAGCAACCAACTTCCTTGGGATTGTTTGCAAGAATATTATCGTTGATTTTGGCCGCGTATTTGATAAGATACCCTTCTCCGGCAGAAAAATCAGGAAAATCGGACAGCTTGAAGCCGACATCTCCTGTCTGGTCGGGGGCAGACAGAGTGGGTTGCGGATCGAGCACATTGCCGTCAAGATCGGTGACGACAATGGAATCGGGATCATCGTAATGTTTTTCCCAAATGCGGTCATGCACAACCAGATCCTTCACAACACCCTGTGTGGCCTGCACACGGATGGTGTATTCCATTTCATTGGTGGCACGGTTATATAATCCGTGCGTTTTATCCACCGTATAGGCCGCATTGCCGTCGATATTCAGATTGATGTTGATCTCATTGCCGAAATCAATGAACTCGGAAGAGCCCGATTCGGCAGAGCCGACGGTGGCTTCAAAGGTGATGTTAAAATGGGTGTTGGTATATTTGTCAATAAAGTTGACGCCGTTTTCATCGTCGAAGAACACGACCTCCAGCAAGCCGTTTGAATGGACGATGTATTGGCCGACTGTTTCCACCGTTCCGTTTCGCGTTGTGGTGATCGCTTCCCATTCCCCGAATTCTTCACAGTGGAAGGACAGCGGAATGTGGTAAGAAAGTTCGTGGTCATCTTCGCCGTACTTGAACTGCAACCACGGATCCTGCGTATTGATTTCGGAAAAGGCAATGGAAATTTTGTAGTGCTGGCCGATGTAAACCATATCACCGTCCTGAATAACATTGTCATTGATGTCACGGATGGTAACGCCTGTGATGAAATCGGTCAGGTCATTGCCATATACAATTTCCTGCGTTGCAGACATAGACAGGTGCGGTGTCATGAAAGAGCCTGTAATGAGGTTGTCGTCTGTAACAGGCAATGCGGGAGCAACGGGAAGCGCGGTTGCATCGGAGGACGGTTCCCGGGTGAGCGGTTCTTCTTTTTCTTCTTCTTCTTCTTCGGGTGCGGTTGTCAAAGCGATCCGTCCGTAACCGAGCACGTTGCTCAAATCGGTGTAATGCTGTTCCTGTACTCTGTTTTCACAGTCGCCCTGCAGAACGATCAGTCTGTTTGTACCTGCAAAAATAACAATGGCGGTGCGATCGGCAATCCCGTCCGAATCGGTATCAAAAAACACAACGTCACCGCGTTCGGCAACGGCTTGCTTGGCCGACAGATACAGGCCGTTTGCAGAAAACGCGCTTTTCATGCCGTCTGCCGTGATGCAGATATAAGAATCTGCGGCAGGCGGTTGGCTGTAATACAGGCAGAATGAAACGAACAGCGTGTTCCAGTTGGCGTATTCATTGCCGAACCACGCGCCGTAGCGGGTATAGCCTTTCTTTTTGAGGCTGTTTTCATCAAGTATAAAGTTGCGTTCGCTTTCGGTATATCCGAGTTGCGTAAAGGCAATATTGATGAGGTTTTCTTCCGTGCGTTCGGACAGTTCTGCCGATGCAAACGATGCGATGCGTTCCTCGTATGTTTCCGTATCGGCTGCATAATCGGGATAGCACAGCGCCGTGTGCGTGTGTTCGGGCTGTTCGCAGACAAGCACAGAAGAAAAACAGTCTGCCGTATGCTTATGGTCTTCGTTTTCTGCAAGTTCACAGGTCGTGACCTGTTCGTAGCATAGTTCGGAATGCTGATGGTCTTTCTGTCCGCAGAATGCTTCATCGGTCAGGGTGATACCTGTCAGCGTAAGCCAGCGGAACACCAAAAATACGGCCAGAACCGCAAGAACGGCAAAAGCGGCGGAAAATGTCTTTTTGTTTCTTCTGCTGTCTTGTAATACTGCAAATGCTTGTTCTGCGGCAGGCATTTTCCGTCACCGTCCTTTCTGTTAAAATTCAAAAGTGCAGAATGTGTGTTTCAAAAATCAGAATGTATGGTTTTTGAGCCTGTTGTATTCTTCTTCGGTAATTTCGATCACACCGCCGTGTTTGAATCCGTAGGGGAAGTGCACAACGTCGGCACTGCGAACGAATTTTGCAACACCGGGTGTTTCGGAAATAAAGGGCACGTAACCCATTTTTTCTTTTTCACAACCGAAGAAATCGAGCATCAGGCACCATCTGCCGTCGGGCAGGATGTAGGAGGTCGGGCCTTCGTATGCACCTGCGTTGCCGAAAGAATCCATGTAGGCTTCAAAATCGGCATCATGCGTGAACGGGCCGTAGGGATTATCCGCTGTTGCGTGCATATTCATGGGCGGACAGTTGGAATTCTTATAAAAGAGATGGTATGTATTGCCGATCTTTGTCAGATGGCTGTCAAGGATCTCGTTGTTTTTGGTGAAAAAGAGTTTCGGTTCGCTGAACGTAACGAAGTCTTTTGTCGTGGCGCAATAGATCGACATATGCGTGAAATTATCTTCCGCCACGGTGGAACCCCAATGGACGATGTATTCTTCGTTTTCTTCGTCAAAGAAAATCTCGGGTGCCCACAGACAGCCGAAGTCATCGCGTCCCATGTGGATGAGTTTTTCTTCGGAAAAATGCACGAGATCATCCGTTTTCCACATCCGCAGACACTTGCTGCCCGAACTGTTTATCTTTTTCCAATCGACGTTGTAATTCTCATCCATGTGATACACGATGCACAGGTCGGTTGTAAGAATGACGAAGCCGCCCGTGTGCAGACGGATGATCGTGATGTCACGGCAACCTTTTTCGCCCAGTTCGGCACATAAGATCGGATTGCCGTTGTTGACTTCTTCCCATGTAAGGCCGTCACGGCTGATGCCGAAATAGACCTGTTCCCCGTCGGGGGTTATTTTTTCTTTGAAGTGGGTGAATAAATATGGCATAGTGAACTCCTTTCCGTAAAATGACAGATACCGCAATATTTGTGCAAACAAATATATCACACGCAACGCGTATATCACCACACCGCAAGTGTGATATCATGCGCACCCAAAGGTGCGTATATCATTTATGATCTATACCCATAAATCATAATTTATCTTACTGAAAACGAATGTAGCGAACGGTTGTTACGGTCGTTTAGCGTTTAGCACTTTGCGTTTAACACTTTTTATGAAATGTCCGCAAACAATGCTTCGACGGCTTCTTTGAGTCTCGCGTGTTCCGTTTTTTCGAGCATGGGATCTTCCCGGAGGATCTCTGCGGCATCGCCTTTTGCCGCGTGCAGAATGCGGCTGTCTGTGGCCAGATCTGCGATTTTCAAAGTCGGCAAACCGTGCTGGCGGGAACCGAAAAAGTCACCCGGACCGCGCAGTTGCAGGTCTTCGTCCGCAATGAGGAATCCGTCGTTGGTCTTGCACAAAATATCAAAGCGTTTTTTTGCGGTGTCGTTTTGTGCATCCGATACCAGCACGCAATGTGATTGCTGTTCGCCTCTGCCGATGCGGCCGCGCAACTGATGCAACTGTGAAAGGCCGAAGCATTCCGCATTCTCAATGAGCATTACCGAAGCGGCAGGCACGTCAATGCCCACTTCCACCACCACCGTGCACACAAGCAGTTGTATTTCACCGCTTGCAAATCGGCGCATGACTTCTTCTTTTTCTTTCGGTTTCATTTTGCCGTGCAGAAGTCCTATGCGGTAGTCCCTGAACTCGCTTTCGGAGAGTTTTTCATATAACGCCTGCGCGGGAACGCGGTCTGTTTCGCCTTCTTCCACAAGCGGACAAACGATGTATCCCTGTCCGCCCTGTGCAATGTGCTTTTTGATAAAAGCATACAGCCTTTTGCGGTAAGAGGTGTCCACCGCATAGGTCAGAACGGGTTTTCTGCCTTTGGGGCGTTCGTCGAGGATGCTGATATCCAGATCGCCGTAAATGACCAGTGCGACCGTGCGCGGAATAGGCGTGGCTGACATAACGAGCGTGTGCGGTGTGTTCCCTTTTTCACGCAGTGCCGCGCGTTGCTCAACGCCGAAACGGTGCTGTTCGTCCGTCACCACAAGCCCTAAATGACGGAACTGCACGTCCTGTTGCAAAATGGCGTGTGTTCCGATGAGAAGGTCAATTTCGCCTGCCGCCAGAGCCGCTTTGATCTTTTTTTTCTGTGCCGCCGTGACCGAGCCCGTCAGCAAAGCACAGCGGATGCCCGTGTCTTTGAAAAATTTTGCAAAGGTGTTTGCGTGTTGCTCTGCAAGCACTTCCGTAGGTGCCATCACAGCCGATTGTAAGCCGTTTTTTGCGGCGGAATACACCAAAGCCGCCGCCACTGCCGTTTTGCCTGCGCCCACGTCCCCCTGTAACAATCGGCTCATGGGTTTTGTGTGTTGCAGATCCTGCGCACACTCGGCAACGGCTTTGCGCTGTGCGTCGGTGGGGGTAAAGGGCAGGGAATATAAAAATTCCTGCGTGTAATCGACAGCAAATGCAGGGGCGGTTGTTTCCTGCTTGTCGGAACGGATGCGCAGAAGTCCCAATTGCAATGTCAGCAGTTCTTCATAGATCAGCCGCCGTCTGGCCGCGGTGATATCGTCCTCATTCTGCGGAAAATGGATTTTTTCCACCGCCTCACGCAGGCTCGGTAATCTGTATTTGCGTAAAATGCGGTCGGGCAGTGTTTCCGTCAGCAGATCGGGGAAGTTGTCCAATGCCGTGCGTACGCATTTTGCAATGGCTTTGGCATTGAGCGATTCGGTCTGATGATAGATCGGGTGCAATCCCGTACCGCCTTCGGCTTTGACAAAACGGGGAGAGAGCATTTCCCGTCCGCCGTAGATGCTGTCCTGTATCTTGCCGAAGAACAGGTATTCCTGCCCTTCTTCCAGTTGGTTTTTGACGTAACGGTTGTTGAAAAAGGTGAGTGTCATTACCCACGTGCCGTCCGTTGCGGTGGTTTTGGTCAGAATTTTACCGCCGTGGGTTCGGTGTTCTTCGGGCATCTGTGCCACCACGGCTTTGATACACACATTGGTGTCAGGTGCGGCTTCAAGAATGGAAACGGTGTCTTTCCAGTTTTCGTAGGTGCGCGGAAAAAAACGCAGCAAAGCGCCGACCGTATCAATGCCGAGTTTGTGAAACAACTTGGCTCTTGTCGGGCCGACACCTTTTAAGTATTGAATGTGCACGTCTTTTTCCATCGGTTTCCTCGCATATATTATTCCGATTATAAGTATAGCAAACTTTCAGGCAGAATGCAATAAAGCGAAGGAGTTTTTTGTTCGGTTGGCGAAAAAAACAAAGGCGGGAGTCAAAAACGGATGTTCACGGAATATTTGGGAGATGTAATGATTATAAATTATGATTTATGTGTATAAATCATAATTTAAGTGCTAAGTTCTAAGTGCTAAACGCTAAACGACCGAAACAGCAAGTTTTTCTGTCGTTTGAAGCAAAATCGGTCAAACAGAACGGCAAAACGTAAATTAAAAATG
>JAFQKN010000039.1 GCA_017396895.1 Clostridia bacterium | reverse complement strand
GAGCAGTAAACAACGGACTCATAAGAACCGGCTACCGTGCAGGTGGATTTTACTTCGTTTTCCTTTACTGCTTCGGCAGGAGTGTGTGCCGCAAGTTCAAGTTCTACGGTTTCTCTGCCAAGTTCTGCATTACAAACTGAGCAGTAAACAACGGATTCATAAGAACCGGCTACCGTACAGGTGGATTCTTTTCTGTTTTCTTCTTTTGCTTCACCGGCGGTATGTTCTGCCAGTTCAAGGGCTACGGTATCTCTGCTGAGCTCTGCATCACAGACTGAGCAGTAGACAACGGAGTCATAAGAACCGGCTACCGTACAGGTGGATTTTACTTCGTTTTCCTTTACTGCTTCGGCAGAAGTATGGCCGAGAGCATCAATAGTTTCATAGGTAGTGTAATCACATACTGTACAATATTCATATGCATTCCAACCGATTTCGGTACAGGTTGCAGGCTTTGCATCAACATTTTCAAGCGAATGGGAGGCAGGAATGATATCACGCTTTTCGGTCGCATCGCAACGCACGCATCCATAGACAGTATAACCGTCTGTTGTGCATGTCTTTGCAACGGTTTCAATGAATTTCGTGTAACTATGACCGATGGCTACACCGGATTCAGCACCGCACTTATTGCAGGTAGAGGGTTTGGTGCAGTCGGCTTGCGCCCAATCGTGTTCGATCATGGGAATATCTTCAGTGTAAGTATGTCTTGCATCATTGGAACAGGTGTAAGTCATAACACCGGTTTCGGTGCAGGTAGGAGCTTTTGTTTCAACACCGACATATTCGTGGCCGAGTTTTTCAATCGAATATTCTGTAGAGTTCAGTTCCGTGTTGCAGGTTGCACAATAAACGACCATATTATAAGAACCGTCTTCTGTACAGGTGGCGTTTACTTTATTTTCCATAACGGCTGCACCTGCAATATGCGCCGCGAGAGAGAGTGCAACGGTGTCTCTGCTGAGTTCTGCATTACATACAGAGCAATAGACGACAGATTCATAAGAACCTGCTACCGTACAGGTAGATTCAGTTCTGTTTTCTTCAACTGCTTCGGCAGGAGCGTGACCGAGTGCATCAACAGTAACTGTATCTCTGCTGAGTTCTGCATCACAGACCGAGCAATAGACGACAGAATCATAAGAACCGCCATTTACACAATCGGGTTCAACATTATTTTCCACAACAGCTTCGGACTCTGTATGACCGAGAGCATCAACAACTGTCTGTGCGACAATGACTTCACCGCAAACGGAGCAGTGTTTGCCTTCGGTGAGACCTGTGTTGGTGCAATCGGGGGCAACTGCGGCGTCAACAACTTCGGTATGGCCGAGGGCATCAACAGTTTCCTGTGCGACAAGGACTTCGCCGCAGACGGAACAATGCTTGCCTTCTGTGAGACCTGTGTTGGTACAATCGGGGGTAATTGCGGCATCAATCACTTCGGTATGGCCGAGAGCGTCAACAACTTTCTGTGCGACAATGACTTCGCCGCAGACGGAGCAATGTTTACCTTCGGTAAGACCTGTGTTGGTGCAATCGGGAGCAACTGCGGCGTCAACAACTTCGGTATGACCGAGAGCATCAACAACTTTCTGTGCGACAAGGACTTCACCACAGACGGAACAATGTTTACCTTCGGTAAGGCCGGTGTTGGTACAATCGGGGGTAACGGCTTCATCGATCACTTCCGTATGACCGAGAGCGTCAACAACTTCCTGTGCGACAAGGACTTCACCGCAGACGGAACAATGTTTACCTTCTGTGAGACCTGTGTTGGTACAATCGGGGGTAACTGCGGCGTCAACAACTTCGGTATGACCGAGGGCATCAACAGTTTCCTGTGCGACAAGAACTTCACCGCAGACGGAGCAGTGTTTGCCTTCGGTAAGACCTGTGTTGGTGCAATCGGGTGCAACTGCGGCATCAATCACTTCGGTATGGCCGAGAGCGTCAACGGTAACAGTTTCTCTGCTGATTTCAGCGTCACAGACCAAGCAGTATACAACGGAATCATAAAATCCGGCAACCGTGCAGGTAGCTGCCGTTTCATTTTCTTTCACGGCTTCGGCAGGCGTATGACCGAGCGCGTCTACAACTGTCTGCGCAACGAGGACTTCACCGCATACCGAGCAGTGTTTGCCTTCGGTGAGACCGGTTTTCGTGCAGGTTGCGGCAACGGCTTTATCAATTACTTCAGTATGTCCAAGTGCGGCAACCGTTTCGTGCCCTGCAATAAATGCTTCACAATCAAGGCAATATACACCGGCTGTGTAACCGTTCGTGACACAGGTAGCAGCCACGGCAGGACGTTCTTCGATATTATTATGATTGTTCGCATCATACCCGATCTCTTCGGTTTTTGTATGCGATGGATCCGATGTGCAGGTATATGTTTTAACGCCCATTACACAACAGGATGCTTCGGTGGTGATAACACCCGCGTCCCATGTATGTGCATTGGGATCCATTGCAAGCGTCATTTCTTCAACGCTTGTTGCGCGGTATCCTGCGGCATCCGCATAATGCGTTTTACAAGACGAACAATACCAATAAGCCTTATTGCCGTTTGTTGTGCAAGTCGGCTCTTTTGCCTTTGTTATTGTCATGTCGTGATCCAAGTAATCTCCGTATTCTTCACCGCATTCGTCACAGATCGCTCTGCTTATGCATGTCGCAGTGCCGCCCGTGTGATCACAGCCGTCGCAATACTGGCAACTGTGGTTAATGGACGGAAAAAAGGCGGACAAAAAGGTGAGGAAAATACAGATGATTTGCATAAGATAGGAAATCATTTGAGACATAGCAAAAAATCCTCCGAAGTTTATTCTTGTTTATATTATCATCAAATTACATTGAAGTCAACAACAATCTTAACCGTTCCGTGCTCTGATTTTACACTTTTTCCGGAACTCGTTTAACCAGAAATGTTCCGCATAAGCCGATAAATACCCCCGCAACCGTTCCCGATACGGCAAGCACGGCAAGATAGTAGCCCAGTTGCTCGGTATTAAGTAAAACAGCGGCTGCCAATATCTGCCCGACATTATGCATAACGCCTCCTGCGACGCTTACACCGACTGTTGAAAACAGATTCATTTTGCGTAAGAGCAACATAGCAACAAAACTGAAAATACCACCGCAAATACTGTAAATAAGGGATGCGGCATTGCCGAACAGCAATGCAACAAGAAAAATGCGTATGAACGAAACAGCACCTGCAAAAGCAGGACCGCGCCTATACAGCAAAAATATGATCACAATGTTCGGTAACCCCATTTTTATGCCGGGAACAGCGACAAACAAAGGTGGGAGCAATGTTTCCGCGTAGGCTAAGATCAAAGCCAATGCAACGCTTATTCCCGCAAATGCAACCTCTTTTGATTTGTTTTTCACAGCAAAACTCCTATGCAGTACGATCTCTTACATAATAACGTCCGGTGTGTCTGTATGGTCGGCTGTTGAAATCGTAACAACAACGCGATTTGGCAGGCAAATAATACTTTCGCCGTCACGAAAAATGGGCTTGTGCGCCACACAGATCCCATCCGGGCACGTTGCCGTCTCTATATATGCTTTCCCGTCCCGGATCACAAGACGGTTCAAATTGCAACCGTTCTCTCCGGAATAAATATCTTTCGTAGCGTTGACCGAAAGAGGATAAACACCGTAATCGGTTCCGTCAACACGTACCGTCACCGTGTTTCCCGTACTGCGAAAACAGTTGTAACACACGATTGACGAAAATGCGACAAGCAATAATACCGCAATCAGGATCATATCATTGCGAAAACGGTGTTTTTCAGTCATTTTTTGAATACTCATATCCGTTCGATAAACCTTCTTTTTTCATTTCAGACCACAATAACACATAATAATGATATTATAACCGAGCGATATTGTCAAGCAATAAGTCATATTGAAAAGATGGCTGTGCGAAGAGTTTATCAAGACGAATCAAAGTAACAACTTGCTATTTTTTTTCATATTTTGCATCACTGCAGATGCTTTTTCAACATCATTTACAATTGACAAAAACACTCTGTTTTGTTATTATTTTTATAATAACAAGGAGATGTATAAAAAACATGAATAAATGGAACTTTTACACAACCAATGAAATAAAACCCGAAGGTTGGCTTCGCCGTCAACTTGAGATCCAGGCAGAAGGCTTGAGTGGAAATTTACATAAAATTTGGCCCGACATCCGCGACAGCGCCTGGATCGGAGGCAATCGTGAAGGCTGGGAACGTGTCCCCTATTGGCTTGACGGCTTCATTCCGCTGGCATATCTGCTTAAAAACGATGAAATGATCGCAACAGCAAAAAAATACGTCGATTCCATTCTTGCACAGCAAGACAGCGACGGCTGGATTTGTCCGTGCAAAAAAAGAAAGAGGGAAAAATACGACACATGGGCCTTGCAACTCATCGGCAAAACCTTGACGGAATATTATGAGTGTTCGCAGGATGAAAGAATTCCCGAGGTGCTTTACAGAGCATTTCAGAACTATTACGCATTGCTCAAAACAGGTAAAATCAAACTGTTCGGTTGGGCAAAATACAGATGGTTTGAATCGTTCATTACACTCAATTTCCTACATAAAAAGTACAAAGAGGATTGGATCAAAGATCTTGCTCGAATCGTAAAGGAGCAGGGATTTGATTACAATACTGCAGTTAACTTTTGGAAAACACCAAGCCATGTTTGGCTTAGAAAAACGCACATCGTCAATATTGCAATGATGCTCAAAAGCGAAGCGGTTTCACATGAGTTGCTTGGTGATGAATACACCGACAATGCCGAAAAACTACGCACGTTTCTTGACCGATATAACGGCACTGCCTTTGAAGGATTTACCGGTGACGAAGTGCTTTCGGGAATTGACCCGTCAAGAGGCACGGAACTGTGTGCCGTGGTGGAACAGATGTATTCTTACGAACATCTTTTTGCCCACACCGGTGATAAGAAATGGGCGCAACGTCTTGAAGTCCTTGCATTTAATGCACTTCCCGCAACACTCAGTGAAGATATGTGGACACATCAATACGTGCAAATGGTCAACCAGATCGCCTGTCAGAGAACCATAATTCCGGCACCGTTCAGCACAAACGGCCCCGAAGCACACTTGTTCGGTCTGGAACCGAATTTCGGTTGCTGTACTGCAAATTTCAATCAAGGTTGGCCGAAATTTGCCCTCTCTGCATTTATGCACAACGGCAATACCGTCATCAATTCCGTGATGTTGCCTTCTTCACTTCATACAAAAGAAATAAACATAGAACTTTCAACCAACTATCCCTTTGAAAATAAAATGCATTATACCGTTGATTCGGAGAAAGACTTTGAATTTATCATCCGCATACCCTCTTTTGCAAAACAGTTAAAAATCAACGGTGAAGATGCCGATATAAAGGATGTTGCATTCGCGATCAAAAAAGGCAGAACGGAAATCGATCTGGAATTTACAACAATACCGCAGTTTAAGACAAGACCAAACGATCTTTATGTGTTGCAGGCAGGATCATTGCTGTTTTCAGTGCCGATCCGCTACGAAAAGAAAATGCACGAATACAAAAGATTCGGAGTGGAACGCAAGTTCCCCTATTGCGATTATCAGTTCGTTCCGCAAACACCTTATAACTATGCGTATGCAGGATCGGATTTTGAAGTCAGTTTCAATGGCATCGGAGAGTATCCGTTTTCACAGGATAAACCGCCCGTCACCGTAAAAGCAAATATGCAACAAATCGATTGGGGGCTTAAATTCCCGTACAAAAGTGTCAGCAGAAAGACACCGAAATCCACCGCACCTGTCTCCCCTGTTCAGCAGATCGAACTGCAACCCTACGGCTGTGCAAGACTGCGCATGACGGAAATGCCGTTGCTTGACAAAGAATAATAATAGCGGATGCATCATTTCTTCTGAACGAAAGAAAAGATGCATCCGTTTTTCAGTTCTTATTTTTCAAAATAAATTGCTCCGCTTTGCGCAAAAATCAAAGGCGGCAACTTCATACCCTTTTGCTCAGGGATGCGAGACGCAAGAGCGTAATCATGCAGTTTGCTGTAAAGAAATCCCGGTTCAAATACGGTATGTGCACAAATAAAGCCTTCTTTTTTAACAGGCAAGGTTACGGAATAATCCTCGGTTTTCTTTGCTTTATATGTAAAGCATTCACCGTCGGCATCAAAGACGATCAAGGTGTGATTTTTCCGCAGTTTCTTAACATTGACCGTAACGGAGGTATCGTCGGTCAGTTTGACGGTATCACCGAGGATGGCCGTTCCGCTTGTGATATCAATAAAAGTGGTGCCGGGTGCAAAACTGATCGTGGTACGTCCCTTTACAATGGCATCCAGTATATCTTCGGCAGAAGCAGATTTTGCATAAACATAGGTAACGGGCCATGCGATCATATTCGTAATCACATAATCCTGATGATAGTCACTGCCGCCAACTACGGGAAGTTTGCGACCGTTGCGAAGTTGCGTGTGCCACCATTCGGTACATTCAAGATTATCATAATGTGTCGGGGCATTCCATACTTCAAGCACATCCACATCATCAGCATTCATTTCCCATCGCCAAGGACATTGCTTGCAATGCGGGTGATTCATACAAATAACGGCACCGCGTTCTTTTGCCTTGTTCTTAACACGAAGAAAATCCTCATAAGTCTCACAAGTCTTATAATCTTCAAGATCAATAACGTCCTTTACTCCCCACATATTGCAATGGCCGCCGTGTTTGGTCAGTTCCGCACCGTAAATAAGCGTCAGACCGTCCACAACCGGTAAGTCCTTGCAGTTCACATTGTGGTCGGTAATCATGAGAAAATCAAGTTTGTTCTTTTTGGCTTTTGCTATGACCTGCTCAAGTGTCAGTTTACCGTCTGAAGCCACCGTGTGACAATGCGGTACACCTGCATACCATTTGTAAGCACTGTTTTTCATATTGCATCCTCCGATTTCAGTTTCAATAAGGACTAAACGCAATAACATGATACCACAAACGAATGCAAATTTCCATATTAAATTTAATTGTCGTGTCTCTCCTCATAATCCGCATCCAGATCGGCACGCCAGTCAGCACAAAGCGGTGCACACGAACGCATCCTGCTGACCGCTTTTGAAACGGATTCATAAAGAATGTGCGTTCCCTTTCCGTCTGCATTGTAATTGACGGCACGCGAACTGTCAATACCATATCTTGCGGCAGTCTGCACGGCATCCATGTTAGCCCCGATAAACAGAAACTCCCAGCCGTATTTTTCTTTCTGCCGTTCGATCATTGCTTTCACCTGCTCACTTGTGTAGCGGTGGCTTGCGTTTTCCATTCCGTCGGTTGTGATAACAAACATGGTGCGTGCAGGTACGTCTTCCGCACGGGCATATTTATGAATGTTGCCGATGTGATGAATGGCACTTCCGAGAGCATCAATCAGAGCCGTACTGCCGCGTACGGTATAATCGCGATCAGTCAAGGGGCTGATATCGGTAAGTTTTACCCTGTCATGCAGTACTTCGCTGACATGGTCAAAAAGGACGGTGGATACATAGCACTCCCCTGTTTCTTTACGCTGTTTCTCGATCATGGCGTTGAAACCGCCGACGGTGTCCGCTTCAAGCCCTGCCATAGAGCCGCTGCGGTCAAGAATGAATACGAGTTCCGTGATATTGTTTTTGTTTTCCATTGCAAATTCTCCTTATAACAAAATAGGGTTGCAAGGCTTTTGTTCCTTACAACCGCATTTTACTGGATTTTTCAATTGGAATGGTCGCTTGTCGGGAGACTTTCAAAATGAACCCAACAATACCTGATCGAATTCAAACAGGGCTTCGTTGATGACAAAAATATCGTAGATCTCTTTCTGAATGAAGTAACGGATGATCTTATCAAAAGTGAAACTTCGGGACAGTGTCAAGCCTGCCGCGGCAAGCAAGTCCTGCGTTTCTTCGAGATTCAACTGCAAAGCGATCGCAAAGGCAACGGCGGTCTGCTTGGACGGTCTGTACGTTTCGGGATTGCACTTGATTTTGGAGAACGTCTTTTTGTCAACGTTGGCTTTTTTGTAGCACTCCACATCCGTCATTCCGCGTTCATCAATGAGATCGAAAAGTTTTTGTGCAAAGGATTTATCCATGTATTTCATGTATTCGTGCAGGGATTGCTCTTTTGCACTGCTTTTTTTCTTTGCCGTGCGACGGCGGGAAACAGGTGCGGCTTCCTCATTCAGGAGCATCGGCGTACTCGCAATGGGCATTGCCTGTGCATTACAATCCGCCGGAACGTAATTCTCCCGTCTATCACACAAAACAAAGCGTTCTTTAGCAGAATCATCACAGAGCATTTTCCTGATCTCATCGGACATCTGCCTGCTGAATTCATAGGAAGTGCGGTCATACACACAAAGATACACCGTCAATTCATGGTCAAACAAAAATTCCGAAATGATCTGCACCGCGTAAGAGAGCACCTGATCTTTCGGATAGCCGTACGCACCCGATGAAATCAGCGGAAACGCAACGGAATTGCAGTTGTGCTCCACCGCAAGTTTCAGCGATTCCACATAACAGGATTTAAGAATAATACCTTCTCCGCGAAGTCCGCCTTCCCAGACGGGCCCTGCGGTATGGATAATATATTTTGCATTCAGCCGGTATCCGTCCGTGATCTTTGCGGTACCGAGTCCCAAAGGCACAAGTTTTGCACACGCGGCATCGAGTTCTTTTCCTGCCGCCTGATGCACGGCAAGATCCACACCGCTGTAACCTGTCATTTCTTCATTGGTCGTATTTACAATGGCATCCACATTCATTTCGGTTATATCCCTGCGGACGATCTGCAGTGGCATCATACCACCTCCTTTTTTTGTTCGACACCTATCCATAATATCACAAACGGACAGAAAAATCCATATAAAAAGCACAATACAATTGCTGATCGAGATCAGAATGGCCAATATAAGCTTTGGCTTAGCAAAAATCAGCAAACAGACGCACAATATTGCATACAATATCTATATAATGATCGATGAATGAGGTGTGAGAAATGCTATGCAATATAGAATCATTATGCAGAAAAGACGTAATCAACGTTTGTAACGGTGCACGCATCGGCTATGTCAGAGACGTAAACATTGATACACAAAATGCCTGCATTACGGAACTGCTTGTGGAATCGGATGCCGCGCTTTCCTTCAAAAAAAAGAACCGCTGTCTTGTCATTCCGTGGTCATGTATTCAGGTCATCGGCAGTGAAACCATCCTTGTCCGCTGTGAAAATGATCCGCAACCGTTTGAGCCGCAAAAACCGAAAAAACTGTCCAACCTGTTTACCAGATGAACGGAATTCACTTACGCACAAAAGACAAGTTGACGTAGGCAATCCCAACCGCATTCGGAGGGATTCGGCAAAAAGACTTGCAATACCTTTGCAAATGAGATACAATAACAATAGTTAAGACTTGAGGTGATTTGATGCGAGACATAAGACTGTCGTTTTGGTCTGCCGTTTACGGTTGTTTCGGATTGCTGTTTGTCATTTTGTCACGAATACTTTCTGCACATCTGCTTGCAAATGCGGATCAAACGGTAGGCTTTCTGAATCCGCTGAACTATCTTTTGACCTTTGGCTCTCTGGTGCTGTTCCTGCGAGCAATGTATGCTGCAGGTTCGGCCACAAAGGAAATGCGTGCAGGAAAGAGTTTTCTGCGATTCATGCAGGCATCGCTGATCTTTGACCTGTTTTTTCAGATTGCCGCACAGGTATTACAGTTCACACTCGGCATTCAAGTTACGGACAGCAAAATCGTTTTGACGGTCGTTACACTGTTTTCCGTTCCTTCATTGATCGGTGTTTTTTCCTTATATTTTTATAAGCAGTTACGCGGTATCGGACGGCACTTTCTGTTCGGCTTGTTTGTCGCTTCCGTTATACGAGTCATATTACGGATCGGAGAACAGATCCTCCTGCCGCTATGTGCCGATCACACCATCTTATCGGACAATTTACAAAGCGGTTTGGAAAAGATATGCTCAATCAACTATGAACTGTCCTTTATCATTTATATTATATCGCTTGCCGGATTGATCGTTTATGCTTATTACATTGGTAAGGCCGCAAAAAAAATGCCCGAAAAAGCGGAATAATATAAACTCGCCTGTTGCAAACCGGTTTCAGGGAAAGCAACAGGCTTCTTTTCATTTCTTTGTCAGTTTTTCTTTTGTTCCGTCCGGGCGCACAATATAGGTGCTGTCCAATTGTGACACCAATGATTGTTTGAATGCGGCAACATAGGCTGCACGCAATTCTTTTTGTTCAACTTTCTCTGCATCGGTCAACCCTTCGGGTGTTCGAGATTTGCGAGCCAATTCGTTAATTCTGTCTATTTGTTGCTGCGTAATCATTTTTACTCCTTAATTTCATACGAAGAATCGTAAAATCCTGCAAATTCAGACGGATCAAACGGGCTGTCATCGTCTTCTTCCGCCGCGCTTTCATCCGCTACGCTTTCATCGGGCATATCCGGCACCCAAGCGATCACTTCAAATTTTCTTGCCTGCATCCACACACTCGGCGTAATACGCAAAGTATAACCGCAACCGTTGGGACATACCCAATCCGTCATCGGTCGTTGCGGCAAACCGAAAGCTGACAGAATGGCCATCATAACTCCTCCGTGCGTAATAATAGCGGCATCGTCAACACCCGTACGCAACAACCCGTCCACGATCATTTCAAAACAGTTCTGCACACGGATGGAAAAATCCTCGTTGCTTTCCCCGTAAGGAGGTGCACTTTCTCCGCTTCCGCGCAACCACTCACCGAAAGCGGGATCGGACTGCAATTCTTCGGCCGTCTGTCCCTCAAATTCACCGAAGTCATACTCAATAAGATCCTCAAAAACCAGCGGCTGTGCATCGGGAAAAATGATATTTGCTGTCTGAATGCAACGCTTCAGCGGACTGCTCAACACCGCACCAACGCTCGGATAACCGTAGTCATCGCGCATTTCTTCCAGTTGTTTTCTTCCTTCTTCGGTCAAAGATACGTCCGTATGTCCGATATAACGTCCTTCAATTGCACCTTTTGCAAGGCCGTGACGGATAAGGTGGATTTTATAGGTTTTCATGATAAAGTTCTCCGTTTTATATTTACTATTCAAAAATAATATGATAAAATTATACAAATAGTCAAAGGGGTGCTGTTATGAATGCAGATTTTCCGCACAAATTGAGTGAATTGCGCAGAGCAAAAGGTGTCAGCCAAAAAGAAGCCGCCGCACAATTGGGAGTTTCACAGGCTTTGCTCTCTCATTATGAAAAAGGCATTCGCGAATGCGGTCTTGATTTCATTTGTAAAGCTTCCTCTTATTACGGAGTGACTTCCGATTGGTTATTAGGATTGAGCGATACTCGTCTGGGAGCAAACGAACTGTTTGAAGCAACCGATATTCCGGAAGATGCACAAATCAAACTGCGCACGATTTTGCGCTGTTACGTACGCATGAGTGAAGAAATGAGCAGCCGAGGGAAAGACGCCGAAAAGTTATTTACGGATTATATGTCTTTGTCACTGTACCGTTTTGTTGCAGCCTTGCGTCATGCTGATAATACGGCCGACCAATGGCTGACTCTCAACAAAACTGCAGCCAACCGACTTTCCGGCTTATTGCTGTCCGATATGACGCAGGATTTTCCGCAGATCACGGAGATTCCGACAAACGAAGATCAACCGCTTTGCTTTCAAACGCTTGTGAGCCATTGCGAAAGCGTTCTGCGCGAAACAACAGCAGAAATGTTGCACAAATTATAGTAACACAAAAACAGCCGAATTGCAACGGCTGTTTTTTACTTTATAGGAAACTGCTTTTCCATAAAGCAAAAATATTGTATGTCCCCGGCGAACGCACGCTTCACGTGCTCGGAGATGGACAAACAAGAAAACGGTCGCCGTAGGCATACGGCGAAGCCGTTTTCTTGTTATATGGGAAATTATATATATGAGAAAACGGTTGTAACAATACCGAGAACGATCAAAATAATTCCCGTAACGCGATTGAGGGTTTTCGGTGTGGATTTGTTTGCAACCTTTGCCGCAATGCGCGCGAATACAAAGGTAAAAAGTACACACAAAAGCAAACATTGCGAATCGGGAAAACCGTCCAATGCAAAATGACTTACAGAACCTGTCAAAGCAGTAAATGTCATGATAAAGACACTCGTGCCGACCGCTGTTTTCAATTCATAACCCAGCACACTTGTCAACACAAACAACATCATCATGCCGCCGCCGGCTCCTACGAAACCGCAGATAAAACCGATCATCACACCGCTTACGATACTCTTGACAAGTTTCTTCTTCGGATCTTCTATCGCCATAGTTTCTTTGGTCGTCATTACAGGTTTCACCAAAAAGCGAACACCGATAAATACCGTCATGACAGTCGCAAAGCCACCCATGGCTTTAGACGGTAATAAACTGGCCAAATAACTGCCGACAGTTGTAAACAGAAGCACGGTCAGCATCATAATCAAACCGTTCTTTATGTCAAGATTCTTATTTTTTCCGTATGTGTATGAACTGACCGCACTTGCCAATACATCACTTGCCAGAGCAATACCAACGGCCTGATATGCAGGAATATCCAAAAAAGTAACCAGCATCGGTGTTATAACAGCCGCCGCACTCATTCCTGCAAAACCTGTACCGACTCCGGCACCGAGACCTGCCAGCAAACAAACTATGATTTTTTCTGCCAATTTCATGTCACCTCGTTCATATTATACAATATTATTATAAATTTTTCATTTCCTTTTTGCAATTGAATCCGTAAAAATTATATGGTATACTGTTCTATACAATCATCCGTCAGGAGGAAATATATGATTACCGGAAAAAATATTGTTCTGACCGGTTGCAACAGCGGCATCGGTCTTGAAGTATTAAAAATTCTCACACGCTCCAACAACCGCATTCTTTGTGTCGATAAAAATACGGACAATCTTGTAAAATTCGATCCCGGCAAAGTAACGATCATGCAAACGGATGTTTCTTCGCAAGAAGCAGTGGATGCAATTTTCAGCAAAGCGGAAGAAGTATTCCCGTTTATCGACATATTCTATGCCAACGCCGGGTATCCGTATTATGAAGAAATGAACTATACCGATTGGGATCGTGTTGCACAGATGTTTGAAACCAACGTATACTCGCCTATTTATTCCTATCAGAAGTATGTTAAATATCTGGACGGCAGAAAAGGCATTTTTGCCATCACCGTTTCCGCGATCGGAGAGATGGCCATGCCGGGCTTTACAATATACAGTTCTTCAAAATTTGCCATGCACGGATTCCAGCAGGGCATCAGACTTGAAAAACCCGACAACGTACAATTGACCTGTCTGTATCCCGTGGCAACAGAGACAAATTTCTTCCGCACAGCAAACGAATATAAATTCAAAAAACCGTTCCCCGTTCAAAAAGCCGATGTGGTTGCGAAGAAAATGGTGGAAGGTATCGAACAAGGAAAAGAAATCGTAAGCCCCTGCACACTGTTCGGCATGTCCAAAGTGCTGATGAATTTCTTCCCCTTTGTGCGTAAAGTGTATTGGGGCATGGAACAAAAAGGTTTTGAAAACTACAAAGCGCAGATAAAAGACGGAAAGGCGGTCAAATGGGATGAGTGAGAAAATGCTTTTCACCCCGATGAAAATCGGCAGTTGTGAAATTAAAAACCGTATTGTAATGGCCCCCATGCTCATGGGATTCGGTCAATTTGACGGCAAAACGACCGAAAAGATGCTCGATTACTACGAAGAACGCGCCAAAGGCGGCACGGGACTTATCATCACCGAAATCACACGCATTGATGACAAAACAGGTTCTGCCGCATTCGCACAGTTATCCGCAAGCAAAGATGAACACATCTTTTCACTTTCCGAACTCGCCTGTCGCATTCATAAGCACGGAGCAAAACTTTTTGTGCAATTGCATCATCCCGGCAGACAGAATTTAGGACTTCTTGTCGGCACGGTTCCGCTGAGTATTGAACTGGAAAAACTGACCAAAGGTTTTTACGGTAAACTGCTGTACAAACTGACGCCTGCCGTCGGCCCGACACTGTTAAAAAAGAACATTGCCCCTGCCAGTGTGGCTCCTTCTGCTTGCGAACCTGCCTATTTTGCAGGCGGCAAAGTGCGCGCACTGACAATTGAAGAAATCAAGAACCTCGAACAGGAATTCATCGCAGGTGCCGTTCGCGTGCAAAAAGCAGGTTGCGACGGTGTGGAACTGCACGCTTCACACGGTTATTTACTGCAACAGTTTTTCAGCCCCGTAACCAATCAGCGTACGGATGAATACGGCGGCAGTTTTGAAAACAGAATGCGTTTCATTTCCAACATCATCAAGGGCATCCGCGAAAAATGCGGCAGAGATTTTCCGCTGATCGTGCGTTTGACCGTGGATGAATGTTACGACCGCATCGGTCAGCCCGAAAAAGGCTACGGTCTTGATGAAGGGGTGCGCATTGCAAAGGCTCTTGAAGCACTTGAAGTGGATGCAATCGATGTTTCCAGTGCCGGCTATGACACGTTCAACTATTGGCTTGAACCCTCCTCTTTTGAACCGGGTTGGAGAAAACACATGGCAAAAGCGGTCAAAGAAGCCGTTTCCATCCCCGTATTGGCGGCGAATCTTATTCGCTCTCCCGAACAGGCGGAAACGCAGTTGCAGGAAGGGACGCAGGATTTTGTGTCCCTCGGCAGACCGCACATTGCGGATCCCCATTGGGCTGAAAAAGCACAAAACGGTGACACCATCCGCCGTTGCATTTGTTGTCTGAATTGCATTGAAACCATGCAGAAAAATGCTTACATCGGCTCACACGGTGAATGTGCCGTCAATCCGTTTGTTGGCAAAGAAGGTCAGAAACTGAAAAAGAACGGCGGCGGCAGACGTGTTGTTGTGTGCGGAGCCGGTCCTGCCGGTCTGATGGCGGCTGACATTCTTGCACAGCGTGGATTTGACGTGACTGTTTTTGAAAAGGAAGATGCACCCGGCGGACAGATCAATCTTGCCAAAAAGCCGCCCAAGAAAGATAAAATTGACTGGTTCACACAGGATCTTTATAAAATGTGCGTTGAGCACGGTGCAAGATTCCGTTTCGGAACACCTGCAACCGTAGAATCCATTGCAGACATTCATCCCTATGCTGTTTTCTGCGCAACGGGAAGTTCTGCATACAAACCCTTCTTCGACGGCTTG
>JAFQKN010000038.1 GCA_017396895.1 Clostridia bacterium | reverse complement strand
TCGTACAAGAACTCGGATCGAAGAATATCGGTAAATTCACTTTGATGACAAACATTGTTCTTGTTTTTGCATTTACCGTAATTTTGTGTATGATCGCAGACGCGAAACTAAAAAGAGATACGATTTCCCTTGCATTGGTATGCATGATTATAGCAGAATTAGCAATTGCCAACACCGGAAACTATGTTATGTCTCAGTCAAAAGAAGCCTATTGCGGTGACTATTACGATTTTCAGAGTATTTCTCAAACCGTTGACGACTATGAACAGCAGAATGATGCCGATCTGTTCTATCGTGAAGAGAGATCAAAATTACTCACAAGAATGGATGCAAGTTGGATGGATTATAACGGCATTTCCGTATTCTCCTCCATGGCCTATGAAACAACGGCAAAGTTGCATCGTGCATTCGGTTTGTTCAGCAACGGCATTAACAGTTACACCTATAACCCGCAAACCGCCGTTTACAATTCCATGTTCTCGATCAAATATATTTACGACAAAAATGATTTGATTCATGACGGCAATATGTTCTCTTTTGTGGCAAACAATGACACTTTCACGGCGTATCAGTATAAATATTATCTTCCTTTTGTATTTTCCGTTGACAGTGCAATGAAAGATTGGTCAGCCACAAGCACTCAAAACCCGTTCCTCAACCAAAACCGATATTTTGAATCAGCCACAGGAATCGCTGATGTACTTGAAAAGGTCACAATTGACAATGTTTCAACCACTGCAGGAGTTTCGGTGGATCAAAGTACCATTTCAAACGGTACTGCAAAATTCACAGCGGGCTCATCCGAAGGCACTGCAACATTTGAATTTATTGCAGATCAGTCCGGCGATTACACGGTTTACTTCAAATCTCCGCAATGCCTCGGTTACAATATTACTGCTGACAACGGTGTGCAATATTCAACCAGACAATCCGGCGGTTCAACGGTCTACTTCTCTTTGAGTGTCGGTTATTTGCAAGAAGGACAATCCTTCAAGCTCATTCTGACATATCCTGAAAACACATCAGGAACAGCAGATATCCATGCAGTAAGATTGAATGAAGATAAATTCCTTGAAGGGTATAACAAGATTCTGTCAAACGGAACATTACAATTAACAGAGTTCAATGAATCCTCTTTCGAGGGCACGATTGAAGTAACGAATGAAAACGCACTCCTGTACACCTCTATTCCCTACGACAAAAGTTGGAAAATCACGATCGACGGTGAACTGATTGCAGAAGATGCAATTACTCCCATTGCAGACGCATTGATTGCGTTGCCGATTTCAACCGGCAACCACACCGTTTCTTTCAAGTATGAACCGCAAGGAATGAAAATCGGCATCATAATTTCCATTATCGGCTTATTGCTCACGCTTGTTCTGTTGATTCTTGCCTATATATTCAAAAAAAGAAAAGACAATGGCGAATCCGTTCCGTATTTCTTCATTCCTGCAGACGATACTGATATGCATACTGTCGAAGAAGATGAAGATTTGCCGTTGACAGAAAATGAGGATGCTGAAGAATACAGGCAGGTTTCCGTGCTGTGGAGAATCATTTTCTGCTACCTGTCACTCGGCATCTACTATTTCGTTTGGAAAAGCAAAGTTTTCAAAACTTTCAAGCGTTTCAATGAATCCTTCGCAAACGGAAAAACAGGCAACGCCTTTGCTTTCCTGTTCATTCCGATCTATGCCCCCTGGTGGATCTCAAAGAGCAGTAAAATGCTCACAAAGGTAGCCGATGAATACGGGATTCAATTGCAAGATCAATCAAAATGGAGATTCTTACTCGGGCTGTTCGGCGGCGGATTCTTCGCTCTCGGTGAATTGAACGATGATCTGAATTTCTTCTACAAACACATCAATGAAGCTGTTGAGTTGAGAAAATCTGCAACAGAAGAATTTGAATCCATTGAAAATGATGAATCGGATACCAAAAATGACGCAACTGAGATTGAAGGTGATTCGCAATCAACCACTCAAGCGGAATCCAAAGTTGAATCAAGCGTATATTTCTCCAAAAAGAGCGACAGTCTCGTACGTTTCATTACGATCGGAATTATCTTCTTCTTTATGTGTGCCGCATATCTCGGTATTCAGATTGCTGCCGCATCAATTGAAGACGAAACAACTACGCAAACAACTGTAAACGCACAAACTGTAACGTCTACCTCAAGAATCACTGTTCCGGATACATCCGTTCCGACCAACACATCAACAACTGAAAGCACAACAGTTGCAACCACTGAATCTACAACGATAGCCGAAACCACAACCGTTCTGAATAACAATGTGATGGCAGAAGCGGCAAGAACGCTTTTGAAGTTCACTGGAGTCGAGTTAAATGACGAAAGTTCCATTCTTATTCTTGTCAGTGTAAAAACAAAAGACGGAGACACTATTCAATCTGTCTGCGACAGACACGGTGTAGATGCATCGTTATTCAAATCATTGATCGTAATGATTAATGATTTGTATTCTGCAAATGAAACATTTGACGACGGCGAACAGTTGATCATTCCCATGATCGTTAACGAGGAGGATACTTCCGATTCGATTGGTTGATTCAAAGCAAAAAATACGTGCATCCGCTTTGGATGCACGTATTTTTTATATATGATTCTTATCAGTCGATTTTCAGATCGATCCAATGATTGCTCTGTAGTGTCAGGATGTCCTGCGGCAAATTCACAAAAACTTCCGTTTCTGCAAGTTTTTCTTTTGACGGATAGACAAATTCATTGCCGGTAACGGAGGCATCCAGCGCTTCAAAAGCACCCGTATGCGGAGTTGCATAACCGATTGCTTCGGCGTTACGTACGGCGATATCCGTTTCACACATAAAGTTAATAAACTTTTCAGCTGCTTGCTTATTTTTGCTGGATTTCAGCACGCACATGGAATCAACAAACAAATTTGCACCTTCTGAAGGAATGTAGCACTTGACATTTTCATTTTGTTCATAAATCGTCAACCAGTCACCTGCATAATACGGTGCAATATAAGCTTCTTCAGAAATCATTTTGTCAAAAATGAGATCCATGACGTATGCAGAAACCAAAGGCTTCTGTTTCTGCAATTCGGCAGCAGCGGCAGCCCAGTGATTCTTGTCGGTGGAATTCATGGAATACCCCAGTTTTTTAAGCGCAAGACCGAATGAATCGCGAGGATTATCGAACATAAGGATATAACCTGCATATTTTTCATTCCAAAGTAAGTCGATGCTTTGTTCTGCAACATCTTCAGCAGAAACATACTTATCGTTATAAAGAATAACTGTCGTACCCCATGTATACGGTACTGAATACTTGTTTTCCGGATCAAATGCAAGATTCTTATACTGCTCATCAATATAAGAATAATTCGGAATGTTGCTGAAATCCAACTCAGCCAAGAGATCCTCGGAAATCATCTTGCTGATCATATAATCCGAAGGAATAACCACATCATAGTCAGCAGAACCTGAAATGATCTTCGTATACATCGATTCATTTTGATCATACGTTGTGTAGTTAACTTTAATATTATGTTCCTTTTCAAATTCACTGATAACACTCAAATCAATGTATTCGCCCCAATTATACACATTGATCGTAGCATCATATGAATTGCCGCAACCTGCAAGAACTGTGGCAAACGAAAAAACAATAACAAAGCAAAGGGCAAACGTAATTATTTTTTTCATTATGATTTCTCCTTTTTCTTTTTATCTTTGGCCGTACGCGTTTGACGCAGGTTTACAATCAACATCAACACAAGAACAAACACAAACAGTAATGTTGACAATGCATTGATCTTAGGCGAATACGGTTTTTTTGTCATGGAATAAATTGTGATCGGCAATGTCTGAAATGAAGTTCCTGAATTGAAATAACTGATGATAAAGTCGTCAAGTGATAACGTAAAGGCCATGATCGCACCGGTTACGATTCCGGGCATGATCTGCGGTAACACAACTTTGAAAAAAGATTTGATCGGCGGACAACCGAGATCCAACGCGGCATCATAAATATTATTGTCCATTCCGCGTAATTTCGGAAGCACATTCAATACAACATAAGGAATATTGAACGTAATATGCGCAATCAGCAACGTCCAGAATCCCATTTCAAACATTTTAGTCACAGAGACAAAAAACACAAAAAGGATCATCATGGAAATAGCCGTAACAATATCCGGATTCACAACAGGAATATTGTTCACAAACAAATATGCGGATCGCGTCCTTTTTTTCATTTTATTGATACCAACAGCAGCAAACGTGCCGATAACCGTAGCAATCAAAGCAGATAAAGCAGCTATGATCAACGAGTTGGAAAATGATTCAAGGATCAAACTGTCTTCAAATAATGCCTTATACCATTGTAAAGAAAAGCCTTCAAATACGGATCGGCTTTTAATACCGTTGAATGAATAGACCACCATTACAAGGATGGGGGCATACAAAAAAGCAAAGATCAGAAAACTGTAAAGCCTTTTTAAATGTTTCGACATCACATATCTCCTTTCTGATCTCATACAATCATGCCGCCGCCGACTGATTCTGAATCCTTGTCAAAATGATTCATAATTCCCATGGAAACCACAATAAGAATCATCAGCAACAAGGAAAGTGCGGCACCGACATTATAGTTAATGGCTCCTGAACTGCCGAGAAAATAATTCTCTATGATATTACCGATCAGATATGTTTTTCCGCCACCGAGTAAGTACGATATTATAAATGTACTCACCGCAGGTACAAAAACCATTGTAATACCGGAAATAACACCGGGTACACTCAAAGGGGCAATAATACGTCTGAAAACATGAACAGAACTTGAACCGAGATCTCGGGCAGCCTCAATGAGACTGTTATCAATCTTTGTCAAAACGGTATATATCGGTAAGATCATATACGGCAGGTAATTATAAACCATACCGAGCACGATCGCACCGTTGGTGTTGATCATTGAAAATCCTTCAAATTCGATTTGAAGCCATTGCGCGATCATGCCGACAAATCGGTTGATAATACCGTTATTTTCAAGAATCGTCATCCACGCATAGGTGCGGATCAAAAAGTTCATCCACATCGGAAGCATGATTAACAGTATTGCACTTCCCTGTCTTTCTGTCGGCATTTTTGCAATAATGAATGCCATAGGATAAGCAAGCAACAAACAAATTACTGTAGATATCAATGCCAATTCCACAGACAGCCAAAATGTCTCTGCGTATCTTTTGATGTAAGAAAGATTTTCAAGAGTAAATGTACCGTTCGCATCCGTAAATGCAAAATACACAACAAGGCCGATCGGAATGAGAACAAACAGAACCATCCACACGGCATAAGGGGTTACAGTGAGATTCTTTGCACTGAAAAACGGCTTTTTAGTCTTCATCATCCGATTCCTCCGCAACAATATCTGGCTGCGAAAGCTCATCGAATTCCTCGCTGAAGCTACTGAAATCGCCGTATTTTCCGGAATACTCGGATTTTTTCATAATGTGAATGGCATCCGGCTCAATAAACAGACCGATCTTATCACCGACCTCCTGCTTATCCGTCGTCTGAATCATCCACTTAAATCCGCCGATATCCACAATGATCTCATAATGAACGCCTTTAAAAGTTACACTGGTAACAACGCCACGCAACATTCCTTTTTCGATGCTGACAACATCAACGTCTTCAGGACGTACAACTACATCAACTGCCTCGTTTTCGGCAAAACCTTTATCAAGGCATTCAAACTTATGGCCTGAAAATTCAACAAAACAGTCTTTTAGCATGATACCGTCAACAATATTACTTTCACCGATAAAGTCAGCCACGAAGGCATTCTTAGGTTCATTGTAAATATCAGTCGGCGTGCCGATCTGTTGAATAAAACCTTTATCCATAACTACGATCGTGTCAGACATGGAAAGTGCTTCTTCCTGATCATGCGTAACATAAATAAAAGTTATACCGAGACTCTGCTGAATTTTCTTCAGTTCGACCTGCATATCTTTGCGCAATTTGAGATCCAAAGCTCCTAAAGGTTCATCCAACAGCAAAACCTTTGGGCGAACAGCCAGAGCACGCGCAATCGCAACGCGTTGCTGCTGACCGCCCGAGAGCGATGTGATGGCTCGTTTTTCAAATCCGCGCAAATTAACAAGAGCCAACAATTCAGTAACACGTTCCGTAATCACAGACTCCTTTTCTTTTTTGATGCGCAGACCAAATGCAATATTCTCAAAAACATTCAAATGCGGAAATAATGCATAACGCTGAAAAATGGTGTTGACCTGCCGTTTGTAAGCCGGAACACCATTGATTTTTTTATCCTCAAAAATCACATCACCGGAATCAGGTTCCTGAAAACCTGCAATCACACGCAATGTGGTCGTTTTGCCGCAACCCGAAGGACCCAATAAGGTCACAAATTCACCGTCACGGATATATAAATTGATGCTTTTCAGGATCTGCTCGTCACCGAACGAGACACAGATGTTTTTCAAGTCGATGAGAACGTTGTTTTCCAATTATGCAACCCCTCTCCGCCAAAAGGCTTTATCTCTTTAGCATGAATATAACGCAAAAACTTACAAAAGTCAACATTTTTTATAAAAAGGAAAAGAAAAAACCGCCGAAAAAATCGACGGTTTTCTTCATTGCGTAAATTCTGATTTTTCCGTCCGAAAAATTATCCCAACAAACCGGAAACGATTTCAAACAAACGAACAAAAATAGCCATCAAAAACTGTGTCCAATTCGCGGGAGTGATCAAACCTTGTTCATTTCTGGAAGTATCCATTTATAATTCCTCCTAAGTATAATAATTTCCATTAACAGTATACAAAATTCTTTCAATAAAATCAAGTAATTTTTACATTTTTTTTGTTCGCGATACAAATTTAAATTATATGCTTGCTTAACACTGCAAAGATTGGTATACTGTTTGGCGGAGGTGTCAATAATGTATCACTTTTCAATCAAGGATTTTTCGATTTTTTCTGCAAATGATGATGAAATAAAGGCGGCTTCTTTATTCTCCTTAGAAATTGCTCGAAGATGCAACACGACGCCGGCACAAGCCGCTTGTGCGGAGAATGCAAATGTAGTTTTTTCATTGTTGCCGGACAATTACACAAATGATGATTATGAAATCCGTAATACAGATAAAGGTATTATGATCCTTGCCGGGCGACGCAGAGCTCTGTTTTACGGATACGCAAAGTTTTTAAGGAAGTGCGAGTTTACGGATTGCGAAATCATTCTGACAGAAAACATTGAGGGATACTACTCCCCGTCCAAACGAATTCGCGGTCATCAGATCGGCTACAGAACAACCCCGAATACTTATGATGCATGGACTCTTGATCAGTATTATCGCTATTATCTTGATCTGATCCTGATGGAATGCAATACCGTTGAGCATATACCTTATGAGCGCGCCGTTTCCAAAAGAAACAGATTGATGCAATACGATGAAGAGGATTTTTTGGTTGAGGCTTCACGCATGGCGGACGATCTTGATCTTGACGTTTCTTTGTGGTTCCCGAATTGCGAGGATTCTTTAGAAGATGCAGTAAAAAGACGTGACATTCTTTTCAGCAGATTACCGCGTTTAAATATTGTTTTCCCCCCGGGGGGAGATCCCGGAGAACTTGAGCCTGATGAACTTTTTGCACGTTGCAAAGCGTTCCGAGAAGTATTAAAAAAACATCATCCCGATGCTGAGCTTTGGCCATCAGCACAACAACCGCATTCCATGCCGTTATGGGGTGAAGCATTCCTTGAAGCAAGCGAAAAATATGAAGATGCAATTGACGGTGTGATCACAGGTCCGAACCGCGCTTTCGATCTTGATGTTTTACGAAAAAGGTTGAACGGAAAGTATGATATACGTCTGTATCCCGACATAACCCACAATGTTCGATGTGAGTATCCGGTACACTTTGACAGAGACGATTGGCACTATGCATTGACCACCGGATTGAGCCGCGAATGTATCAATCCGCGTCCGATAGAATACAAACTGATCCACACGCTGACAAACGGCTATGTGATCGGTTCCGTCAGTTACTCCGAAGGTATCAATGATGATGTAAATAAATTTGTTTGGAGCAGTCTTGATGTCGATCCTGCTCAATCCGTGCGTGATATTCTTGATGACTATGCAAGACTCTTCTTTGTTGGCTGCAAACCTGAAATCATTACAGATGCCATTCTTGCACTTGAAAAAAATTGGGAAGGTGATCCGGCCGAGAATCCGCATATTGAAACAACTTTACAAATGTGGATCTCAATCGGCAACAATATACCGACATTATCCGACAACTGGCGATACAATGCACTTTTGTTCCGTGCTTGTTGCGACGTTCTGATCCGCAGACGTCTTTTGGCAGAAACAAAACAATTGAAACGTGCAAAGGATGCAATCAAACATAATCGTATTGCCGATGCAATTTCCATTCTCAATGAAGGACCCGACAGTGCTTATTCTGCTATGCGCAGAACGGTCGATTCGCTTGCCGAAAAACTGTTTGAGCAGATCGGCCTGCAACTGGACGTTAACACATACTGTGCAGACAATCCCGAACGAGGCGCAACATTGGACACAATCGATCTGCCGATTACTGATCGTTTGTGGCTCTTGCAAAAGATTGAAGCATCCGAATCCATGGATGAACAATGCAGATATGATTATCTCATGCGCTTGCTCAACAGAAATAAAGTTGATAGAGATGAATATTATTTTTCGTTTGCACTCGATGGATTCAGTGCCCTCGGCACGCAGCAAAAACCGGATTTTTACATGAATTTCCAAGGTGACAGACCGAATGTAAACAACGGCTCACTTCCCGTTTGTATGTTCAAACTCTACGACCATTTCAGTTTTTCATGTAAATGTGCAGGTTTTTCATCGGCATCCGACTACGTCTTGCAAATCACTTTTAAAAACACAGAAAACCCGTTCGCAAGGCATCATAAAGTTGTTGCCAACGGATTTGTCATTTATGACGGCAAACAGTTCGGAGGCTATCGCAATACGGATTTTGAGAATGAAATGTTACCGGACGGTTACATCGCCGTGTGCTATGATCTTCCGAAAGAAGTTTTCATCAACGGTTGCCTTGAACTGGAAATTACAGAACCGATTCTCGGCTTCCAGTTCAGCGAATTCAGAATTGTAAAAAAATTATAAATAATCAATTGACTTTTTCGCTTTAATTGAGTATAACAGTTAAGTAGAAATAAGTTGAGGGTGTTGAAATGGAGACTAAAAAACCTGTAACAGCAATCATTGTCGGAGGCGGTCACCGCTCGTTCACCTATGCACAACTTGCATTGGATGATCCTTCTGCATTGAAAATCGTCGGCATAGCGGATCCGAATCCCGACAGACGAAAAAAAGCAATGGAAATGTTCGGCTTTAACGAAGAATTCTGCTTTGAAACAGCACAGCAGTTGGCACAGGTTCCTAAATTTGCAGATGCGGTCATTAACGGCACAATGGACCATCAGCATATTGAAACATCATTACCTTTGCTTGAAGCGGGCTATGATATGTTACTCGAAAAACCTTTTGCCGTAAACATAGAAGAAATGCAGAAACTCTTGCAGACTGTCAAAAAATACGGCAATAAGGTTATGATTTGTCACGTTCTTCGCTATTCACCCTTTTATCGCTCCGTGAAAGAAAAAATCCGCACCGGAGTACTGGGCGATATTATCAACATTCAGACCAGCGAATTTGTCAGTTACCATCACCTGTCCACTTCTTATGTTCGCGGTAAATGGGGAAATTCCGATCTGTGCAAAACGAGCATGCTTCTTGCAAAATGTTGTCACGATATAGATATACTGATGTGGCTTATGGGGGACAATATGCCAGCCACCGTATCAAGTTTCGGCAGTATTTTTCAATTTAAGCCCGAAAATGCCCCCGAAGATGCAGGAACACGCTGTTTGGTCGATTGTCCTCTTGTTGACACTTGTGATTTTTCCGCAAAGAAGATTTATCTTGAGCATCCGCGTCGTTGGGCTATGTATGTATGGGATGCATTGGAAAGCTTGGACCACGAACCGACACTTGAAGACAAAGCCAACCTCCTTAAAAACGGCAGCCCGTACGGAAAATGTATTTACAAGAGTGGAAACAATGTAGTGGATCATCAATCTGTTCTATTTAATTTTAGCAACGGGGCCACGGCTACCCACAATATGGTCGGCGGCACTGCAAGATCCACGCGTACCATTCACGTTGTCGGCACCAAAGGTGAAATGTACGGTGATTTCGAAGGCGGCACACTGCATTTACAAACGATCGAAACAGAAAGTCCGACCGGTTTTAAATATGAAGAAGTACCTTTGGATACATTCTCGGAAGACACGCACGGCGGCGGAGATATCGGTCTGATTCGTGATTTTGTTGATTATGTAAGAGATAATGTTCAATCCGTAGCATGTACAGCAATTGAAAATTCGGTTGCCGGTCATCTTGCAGTTTTCCTCGCTGACCGTTCCATGGAGCAAAACGGTGCTCCGCAAACCTTTGATTTTTCAATATTCTGAATTTCATTGTAACAGAATAAAAACTCCTTCCATAGAATGATATTGAAATTCACGCAATTTCAATATTCAACGGGAGGAGTTTATTTTATGGCTGATCATAAAAATACAAGCGAAAATGCATTCAGTGAAGAGGAGCGCAGAATCAATGAAGCTGTGTGCATTGATACTGCACGAGTGTATGATTCATGCGCCGATAAAGATTGCCTGAGCGATCTTCGTGTCTATTTTACCGATGCGGCACAACAGATCGTAGACTCCGCGGCCTCTGTCCGCTGCAGAGGATGTGAAGTCTTGAACGTAATTACAGAAGTGGAGAAAGTACCCTTTAACAAAGGCTTCTATTCGATCGATCTGACCTACTTCTTCAGAGTGGAACTTGATTGTATCATGCCCTCTTGTGTGCAGGCAGAAACAGTATGCGGCTTGTGTCTATTTACAAAGAAATGCATTCTTTACGGCAGCGACGGATGTGTAAAGGTGTTCACATCAGAATATATCAATGATGAGGCAGACCGCATACTTCCGCCCTGCCAAACAAATCCACGTGCAAAAGTACAAGTTGCAGAACCGATTTGCCTGGATGCAAGACTTTGCAATCCTTGTGATTGTTGCAACAACATCACGAACATCGGCTGCATTCCATACTGTGTACGCAGATGTTTCAGCGGTCAATTTGTACAAAGCGGCAATGCCAGATCCGTGCGCGTAACACTTGGTGTGTTCTCCATCATTCAACTGGAACGCGATGTCCAATTGTTGATTCCCGCCTACAGTTTCTGCATCCCCGAAAAAGAATGCACTTGCAACACGGAGGATCCTTGCGAATCGTTCCGCAGAATCCGTTTCCCGGTTTCGGAGTTTTTCCCACCTGAAGCCGATTGTACACAAGACGGAAATGACAGATTTACAACACATTGCGGCTGTTGCGGATAATGGGTTCATAAATATTGCCGGACACATCAGTGTCCGGCAATAGCATTATCAAAATGTTTTTCCGCAAATCTCAAGATATGCCTTGGCAGTGATATCCATCATCTGCTCATATTTCTTTTCTATATCGGCAACAAGAGCAAACTGCGTACGACAGCGATCGAGATTATGTTGTGCGTGTGCAATGCCGAAATACACGTCCCCATCGAGATAATCGGTCAGAAAACGCATTCCGCATTCAAAAGTCATCAATTTGGAAGCAAACGGCAGATATTTAACTTCATTTTCGGTGAGACTGTTTCCCGCACTTGTCAAATACCCTCTTGTGAATGCTTCATACAAATTAAGATCAAGTGAGACTTTAGAAAGATCTGTCTCATCTTCGGCGGCTGTGTTTGCACCGAAACGAATGCTGTCACCAAAATCATAAAGAGAAAGTCCGGGCATAACAGTATCAAGATCAACAATGCAGATCGGTTTTTTTGTAACATTGTCAAACATAATGTTGTTCAATTTTGTATCATTATGCGTAACGCGCAAAGGCAGTTGACCTTCTTTAATCATATTGACAAGCACAAATGAATCTTCCTTGCGTGCAAAAGCAAAGTCAATCTCCGGTCTGACACTTTCGACCCTGCACTTTACATCTAACTCAACGGATGCACAAAGATTTGCATAACGCTTGGCTGTATTGTGAAAATTCGGAATGGTTTCATATAATTTATCAGCCGGAAAATCAGACAGCATATTCTGGAAATTCCCGAACGCATAACCTGCATCAAAGAACAATTCGGGAGATTCAACGGTATTTGGAGAATATGCATTATCAATATAATTATACAAACGCCATGCAGCGCCGTTATTATCAACGTAATAATTTGTTCCTTTAGATGTGGGTTTAACAAAAAGGGTCTCCCTATCGGGATCACCGCCTTTTGCAATTATTTTATCACGAACAAAGGATGTAACGCTGACGATATTTGCCATTAAATGATCGGCATTCTTGAAAACATTGGGATTGATCATTTGCAACAAATAGGGCACGCGCTCGCCGGAAATGATATAGTCGATCCGATAAGTGCTGTTGATGTGTCCCGTGGGGATCTCGGTAATAGAATCAAAAGTTCCGGGAATTAAAAAATGATCAGCAATTTCTCTGATATAACTTTCATTCAACAAAAAAAGTGCCACCTTTCGATATAATATGCAAATTACAGCATGCTTATTATAGAGTATATCGAAAAAATAGTCAAGCATAAAAAAAACTCTTTACAAACAGTGCATTATAAAGTATTATAATATATATGAAAAAGTTGGAGGATATCATGGAATTAAAATACAAACGTATTTTGCTGAAACTCAGCGGAGAGGTTCTTGCAGGCGAAGCCGGTAAAGGTATCGACAATGCAACAGTTCGCAACATTTGCAGCGTAATTAAGAAATGCGCTGATGAAGGATTGCAAATCGGCATAGTCGTTGGCGGCGGCAACTTCTGGAGAGGCAGAACAAGCGGAGAAATGGACCGTGTGACGGCAGACAGCATCGGTATGCTCGCCACGGTTATGAATTCTCTTGCACTGTGTGACGGCTTGCATCAGATCGGTTGCGAAGCATGTGTAATGACCAGCGTTGATATGTTGCGTGTTGCCGAACCTTACAGCAAAAACAAAGCCGAGCATCATCTTAACAAAGGTCGCGTTGTTATTTTCGGCGGCGGTACGGGAAGTCCGTTCTTCAGCACGGACACAGCCGCTTCCTTGCGTGCTATTGAAATCGGAGCAGATATCCTGTTCAAAGCCACCAATGTTGACGGTGTGTATGATAAAGATCCGAGAAAATTTGCAGATGCCGTTAAATATGACACGTTGACACAGGATGAAGTTCTTGCAAAACACCTTGGTGTTATGGACAGCACTGCTGCCGCTATGTGCAGTGACAACCAAATGCCCATTCTCGTTTTCAACCTCAATGATCCGGAAAATATCTACAGAGCAATTCACGGTGAAAACATCGGTACCATAGTAAAATAATTTTGTAATATAAATTTGTAATATAAATTGGAGGAACAGATATGCAAACAGTATATACCAATACCAGAGAAAGAATGAACAAAACGATCAATGCACTGAATGCAGAATATGCTACGATCCGTGCAGGAAGAGCAAATCCTGCCGTTCTCGATAAGATAACGGTTGATTATTACGGCACACCGACACCGATTCAGCAGCTTGCTACCGTTTCTGCAACAGAAGCTCGTGTACTTACAATACAGCCTTGGGATGCTTCCATACTCAATGGTATTGCAAAAGCCATTCAGGCTTCCGATCTCGGTATCAATCCGCAAAACGACGGCCGTGTAATCCGTCTTAACTTCCCGCCGCTTACGGAAGAACGCAGAAAACAACTTTGCAAAGATGTGCAAAAAACTGCCGAAGAAAGCAAAGTTGCGATTCGTCAGATCCGCCGTGACTCTATCGAAAAACTGAAGGCCATGAAAAAGGCATCCGAAATCACAGAAGATGACCTCAAAGACGGCGAGACCAAAATTCAGAAAATCACGGATGAATTCATCAAGATGATTGAAAAGATTGCTTCGGAAAAAGAAGCTGAGATCATGGAGATCTGATATGTCGGAACGCAAATTTTCTGTTTTGCCTGAGCACCTCGGCATTATCATGGACGGCAACGGCAGATGGGCCAAGTTACGCGGTCTTCCTCGAACGGAAGGTCACAAACAAGGAAGTGAAACATTCCGCAAGATCGGAGAATATGCCGGAAACCTCGGCATCCGTCATATAACGTTTTATGCCTTTTCAACAGAAAATTGGAACCGTCCTGAAACGGAAGTCTCCGCCATTATGACCTTATTCGACAGTTTTTTAACTGAAGCGATCGATCGATTGGATGAAAACATTGAAAAAGGAATTCGATTGCATTTTTTAGGTGACAAATCCGGCATTTCACAAGAATTGAAAGAACTGATGGATTTTGTGGAAGATAGAACCAAACACTGCAACAAGATGCACTTGAATCTTGCGATCAACTACGGCGGCAGACAGGAGATCATCCAAGCAGCAAAAACATTGGCGATCAAAGCCCGTAACGGCACTATTGATCCCGCCGACATCAATGATGAAATGTTTGCGCAGCATCTGTATACCGCAGGACAGCCCGACCCCGATCTTATTATTAGGCCCAGCGGTGAATTGCGCCTGTCCAATTTCTTAACATATCAATCCGCTTATTCGGAATTCTGGTTTTCAGACGTTCTGTGGCCGGATTTCAGTGAGCAGGATCTTGATCTGGCTTTATCGGATTTTGAAAAAAGACATCGTCGTTTCGGCGGTATATAAATTTCACAAGCGGACGATATAACGCGTCCGCTTATTCCCTTTTCATAAACATACTTCGGAGGACACATCATGTCAAAAAAAGTAATTCCCGCATTGATCGCACTGGTCGTTGCTATCGCTTGGTTGTTCAGTGCATTTTTATCATTCCCTGTATTTGCTATTGCAGTCAGCATCATTGCCGCAATCGGCGTATATGAAATTGAACATGCGTTGGGTGTGAAAAATAAAATTTTCATGGCTCTGACTTTAATTTATACTGCGGCAGGACCGATTCTTGCTAATTATGCAGATCTTGTGACACTTCCCTTTTCTGCAATCTTGACTGTATATATCATTGCAATCATGACCATGATGGTAATATGCCACGAAAGCATGGATTTCAAATCTACCGCCTCGTCTGTATTAATGAGCATTTGTCTTCAATACGGTTTTTCTTGCGTTATTTATTTGCGAGACATCTATAAACTTGACGTGTCGCTTTTTGCAGAAAAAAAATCATACGGGATCTTCTTCCTTTTATTTGCTTTCTTCTGCTCTTGGTTGACCGACGCAATGGCTTTTTTTGCAGGCAGTTTGCTCGGAAAACATAAAATGGGTCCCAAAATCAGCCCGAATAAAACCATTGAGGGCGCAATCGGCGGTGTGGTTTGCAACACTTTGCTTACAATTGTTTTGCTTGCAGTATTCAGACATTTCTTCCAAATTGAAGTAGGTTATGTCTTCACGGCGGTAATATCCGTCTTACTTTCCGTCATCAGCATATTCGGAGATCTTGCCGCATCCGTCATCAAAAGACAGAACGGAATCAAGGATTTCGGCAACCTTTTACCCGGAACCGGCGGTGTAATGGATCGCTTTGACAGTTCTCTTTTTGTCATACCTTTGACTTTTGTAATTGTCAACATGCTGGTCAAATACGGTGCAGGTCATTTTATTTTTTATTAAGAAAAGTGTGATACTATGAAGAAAATCAGCATACTCGGTTCAACCGGCTCCATTGGATTGCAGGCACTTGATGTAGTTTCCAAACACGGTTACACGGTTACGGCATTAACAGCCAATACCGACTATATCAAACTTGAAAATCAGATCAGACGATACAAACCGGTCTGCGCTGCGCTTGCAGACGAAAAGAGTGCTTCGGAACTAAAAGCACGAGTCGCTGACACTTCGACAAAAATCCTATCGGGCGTCGATGGTGTTTGCGAGTGTGCATCCGAAAATAATACAGACATTTGTCTGAATGCGATTGTCGGCATGGCGGGATTGCGTCCTACGATGAGTGCAATTAACGCAGGAATTACACTTGCGTTGGCAAATAAAGAATCCCTTGTTGCGGGCGGTAATTTAGTGAAGGATACTGCGAAAAGTAATCATGTCTCCATTCTGCCCGTAGACAGTGAACATTCGGCGATTTTTCAATCATTGCTCGCTTCACCGTCAAACAGGGCACTGCGAAAAATCATTTTAACAGCATCAGGCGGCCCCTTCTTCGGAAAATCAAGAGACGAATTGAAAGGTGTTACAATTGAAGATGCATTAAAACATCCAAACTGGAGCATGGGTGCAAAGATCACGGTTGATTCGGCAACAATGTTTAATAAAGGTTTGGAACTGATTGAGGCCTGTCATTTATTTGACGTTGCACCTGCGCAAGTTGAAGTGATCGTCCACCGTGAAAGCATCTTGCATTCTGCGGTTGAGTTTGATGACGGTGCCGTAATTGCACAGTTGGGTATTCCCGACATGCGCATCCCCATTCAATTTGCGCTGACATATCCCGAGCGCTTTGAGTCCCCCGCTTCAAGCATTGATTTTGCAAAACTTGCTAAAATGACATTCTATGAACCGGACTGCGATACGTTCGATTGTTTGAACATATGCCGAGAAGCATTTGAAAAAGGCGGTCTGTATCCGACAGCCGTGAACGCGGCAAACGAAGAAGCCAACCTTTTATTCAGACAATCAAAGATCTCATTTCTTGAAATCGGAGAATTGATTCGCAGTGCTTTCAGCATTGAATGCGCAAAAATGACATATACATTAGAAGATATTGAATATATTGATCGTACTGCCAGAGAAACGGTCAGAACGATCGCTGGTCAATGAGGTGAGATATCTTGAATTTGCAAACACTTTCCGTTTCATTTTCAAACATATGGGATAAGGCATGGCCAATCCTGCTTGCGATATTATTCTTCGGTGTTATTATCGCCCTGCATGAGTTCGGACACTTTATCACCGCAAAACTATTCAAAGTAAAAGTCAACGAATTTGCAATCGGCATGGGCCCAGCCCTGTTTAAGAAGAGACCCGGCCAGAAGATTCGTTTTCTTCCTCAAATAATTAAAGAAAACAAGGCAACTAAACAGAATCCGGATGGTGAAGCAAGTACTTCCTTACCTGAAGGTGTCGGCGAAACAGAATACAGCCTTCGCCTTCTCCCAATCGGTGGCTATTGCGCTTTAGAAGGTGAAAACGGCGATTCTGAAGACACCTCCGCATTCTGCAGTAAAAAGCCGTGGAAGCGTTTTATTATTCTTGCCGCAGGTGCAACACTCAACATTTTACTCGGTTTGGTTCTCGTTTGCATAATGCTGTTCTCAGAAGAAACGGCGCTGTCAAACAAAATCAGTTACGTATCGGACGCAGTATCGGTTGCTGAGGATAGTCTGCAGGTCGGAGATACGATCATTGCCATTGACGGCACGCGTGTCTATTCTACCAGAGACCTTTCGTATTGCCTGTTCTACAGAGCAGACAGTGAAAAGGGAGCAGACATAACCGTCAAAAGAAACGGTGAAAAAATAACGGTCGAAAATTTCAAATACGTTGACACTGATACGTCAGATGCCACATATTTTGCAGTCTCAAAACATGATGTAACATTATTAAATTGCGGTGTTTTTGCTGTCCGAGAAACAGCGGCAATGGCAAAATTGGTTCTGTTGAGTCTGATCGATTTGTTTTCCGGACAATTCGGACTCAATGACCTGTCAGGTCCGATCGGAACCGTGAACATTGTTGCACAGACTACGACAGTTGCTGTGGCAGATAAGGATTATGCTTCTGTATTATTCTTGCTTGCTTTCATAACGATCAACATCGGGCTTGTGAATCTCATGCCTTTGCCCGCTTTGGATGGCGGAAGATTGTTCTTCGTGCTGATTGAAATGATCATCCGAAAACCCGTTCCGCAAAAATTTGAAGCGATCGTTCATGCTGTCGGTATGATATTACTGTTGGCTTTGATGGCATTTATATGTTTCAATGACATAAAAAATCTGATTGTGAATTGAGTAGTATGAGAGTTATTAAAAAAGAAATTAAGATCGGAAATATTACGATAGGCGGCAATAACCCGATTGCAGTCCAATCCATGTTGAACACCGACTCCGAAAACAAGGAAGCGTGTGTTCATCAGGCTTTGGCGTTGGAGCAGGCGGGCTGTGAAATCATCAGAATTTCCGTGCCGACCAAAAAGTCTTTGGATTCCGTATATGCACTAAAAGAAAACCTTCATATCCCCGTTGTTGCTGATATCCATTTTGATTATCGTCTTGCCTGTGAAAGTGTAGCCGCCGGCGTTGACAAGGTTCGCATCAACCCCGGGAATATCGGTTCTGACGATCGCGTAAAAACAGTGGCAGACACTTGCAGAAACGCAGGTGTTCCTATCCGCATCGGGGTTAATTCAGGTTCATTGGAAAAAACCATACTTGATAAATACGGTGCGCCCACACCGCAGGCTCTGGTCGAAAGCGCGCTGTATCACGCTTCATTGCTTGAAAAGTTCGATTTTACCGACATCGTCATTTCTATCAAGTCTTCGGATGTACAGAGAACAAGAGATGCATACCGTTTACTTTCTGAACAAACGTCTTATCCGCTTCACGTTGGTGTAACGGAAGCAGGAACCAGCCGAATGGGACTCATCAAATCCGCAGCCGGAATCGGGGCTCTTCTTCTCGACGGAATCGGTGACACGATACGCGTTTCTTTGACGGCGGATCCTGTTGAGGAGATTCATGCCGGATTTGACATTCTCAACGCAATCGGAAAGCGACAGACGGGTGTGCAAATCGTTTCCTGTCCCACCTGCGGAAGAACGAAAATTGATCTGATCTCGCTGGCGCAAAAAGTTGAACTTGCATTGAAAAGTTGCAAAAAAAATATCACCGTTGCCGTCATGGGTTGTGTCGTTAACGGACCGGGTGAAGCAAGAGAAGCCGACATCGGCATTGCCGGCGGTGACGGTTGCGGTCTCATTTTCAAAAAAGGTGAAATTCTGAGAAAAGTCCCCGAAGTTGAATTGTTGTCAGAATTATTGAAAGAAATCGATTTGTTGTAAAAAATGCTGGAATATTATAAGGGTGATATTTTTTGAAACGATTACATAAAATCATCTGCTTATTATTGATTGTTGCCATGGCAGCTCCGCTATCCTGTTTGTCGGATACCGGCATTGTTCCAACTGCAAGTGCGTTGCAAACATCAGGCTATTATGTGGCTCTTGATGATTTGCAAATGTTTTCCTTGCCTTCAGATGTTGCTGATCTTGTTTATTTTGACACTGAAAACACCTTGCCGGTTACAGTACCGTTCAACACACATCTTCTCGTCTCTGAAATCAACGGCAATTACGGTAAAACCTTGTACCACGGTATCGAGGGATGGGTTTCACTCACGAACTGCGATTATATAAGAGGTTTTGTGATGCCGACAGAAAGCCACAGTGCGATGATCGACATCAGTTCTCACAACGCTACCAACAATTTTGATTGGGCAAAACTGAGAGCATCCGGTATCACCGGAGTTATCATTCGTATCGGCGGTCGTTATGCCGTATCCGACGGTACGGGTGCGATCTATGCAGACCCTTCCCTGTTGATTCATTATAACGCGGCAAAACGTGCGGGAATGGCAGTCGGGTTTTACTTTTTCAGTTATGCAATGACGCGAGAAGGGGCCGTCGAAGAAGCACAGTATTGCCTTGACATCATCCGTAACAACAATCTTGTAGCCGATCTACCTATTTTCTTTGACCTTGAAGATTATAACGGTGATCCGGTAAAACCGCACGCAAACGGCGGGAAGCAGTTGAACAATATGTTGGTACAAGCCTTTTGTTCAACCATAGAAAATGCCGGTTTTTATGCAGGTGTTTATATGAACAAGTCCTTTCGTACGGACATGATTGATGATTACGTGCTTGCAAACAGAGCCTTTTGGTTGGCACATTACATGGTTCCAACCACATATACAGGTCCGTATGATCTTTGGCAGTATACAGACAAAGGCATCATTGACGGATACTCAAACGGACATTATCTTGACTTGAACCACTGCTACAAGGATTATACCTCCTTTATCAGGCAATACGGGTTTAACGGTTTCGAAATGAATAACAGCACAGGCAGTGACGGACACGTTCATAAGTATTCAACTCCGATCATCAGTTATGAAGCGACATGCGAACAGGACGGTTTGCAGACCATTTACTGTACCACATGTAATGAGATCCTCGAAACGGAACTTCTGCCAAAAGTATCACACAAAATAAGACAAGCATTCGTTCCTGAAAAGCTGAATGAACTTTCTCTCAATACGTATTTTTCCGAAATCGCTGACACTTATTACGATCTGTCAGTTGATGAAGATATCATTGCAGCTTACAATGTCTTGCAAACACAAGGCGGCACTATTGTTAATTATTGTGCAAATTGCAATGCCGTCACTTCAATCATGCAGTTTGATGCACAAGGCGAATGCCAACACTCTTTTTCCTTTACTCCTGCAAAATATGTATCCAATGTTACATTGAACTACAGAAGCGGCCCGGCAACAAGTTTTGAGCCGTTAAAGAACGAGAACAATACAACTCTTTACGTCAGAGCGGGCGATACTTTTGAAGTTTTATACACACTCGGCAAATGGGCTTACACAAACTACAACGGATTAAACGGTTGGGCCAGTCTCGAATGGAGTTCCATACAGTCAGAGGCCGTTTATGAAAATGAGGAAACGATCGCCCATCCCGATTGTGATTCAGACGGTTTGATCTCTGTTTCTTGTGAAGACTGCGAAAAAATTGTTTATTCAAGTGTAACTTCCTGTTTAGGCCATGCAAAAGGTGATTCCGTGCACACGACAGGCACCTGTATGTCCAACGGCAACAAAACAATTCACTGTCAGATCTGTGAAACACTGTTGCTGTTCACAATCGACGAGCGCGGCGAACACCGCTACGAGCAAGCGGTAACGAAACAACCGACCGAAGATGAACACGGTATCGCAACTTATACCTGTTCGGTATGCGATGATATCAGAACGATCTCACTGCCCTCGTTGTATATGTTTGACGTAACCGGACAAGAAGGGTGTGACAGTTCTGACGCACGTATCGCATTACGATGTGCGGTTGGTCTTGAAGATATCACCGCAAAAAGACTGTCCCGTCTTGACATAGACAACAGCGGTGATCTTACGGTTACCGATGCCAGACTTTTGCTACGCTTGAGTGTAAGACTTGAGAATGAACATGAAATTTTAATCAAATATTTTGAAATCAAAAGTTCATAATCACATTTTATCTATCACTGAATTCTCATTGAGCCGAGTACAAACACGTACTTGGCTCTGCATATTTCCATTATATGTTATCAAAATAAGCAGAATGAGAGGACGAAAATATGAGTTATCTATATGAAATGCATTTTCACACATCTCAAGTCAGCGGCTGTGGCAGAGTCAAAGCTGAGGATGGCGTTGAATTACTGAAAAATGAAGGATACAGCGGTGTTGTTGTCACAGATCACCTTGTACCGACAGGCTTTTCAAATCAACCCATCACCAATTGGAAAGAATACGTTGATCGTTATTTAGAAGGATATAAATGTGCAAAGACATTGGAATCAGAATCTTTTCATGTTCTTCTCGGCGCTGAAATCTGCTTCCCTGAAAATGAAAACGATTATTTGTTATTCGGCATAACGGAAGATTTTTTATACACACATCCATATATTAACAGATTAACATTATCCGAATTCAGTGCAATTGCGAAACGAAACGGCGTCTTGATTGTACAGGCACATCCTATGCGCAACGACATGACAATCATGAATCCGAACTATCTTGACGGATACGAAGTTTACAACGGCAACAAAAGGCACAACTCACGTAACAATCTTGCCGATCAAATGGCTGAAATGAACGGAAAGATCAAAACATCAGGATCAGATTTCCACCAATTGGAAGATCTTGCAAGAGGCGGAATTTACTTCAATACGCAAATCACTTCAGAACAGCAACTTGTTCTGGCTCTTCAAGAGCAAGCATACACATTAAGAACAATCGAATAAAGCACGGCGGCAGAAAGTTTTTACACTTTCTGCCGCTTTCTTGTAATTATTTTTCAGGAATCGTGAATCGATTATCACCTTCCGGAGTGTCATTCTGTCCGTAAGAATTACCGCCGCCGTAAAAGTAATCATAGAAATAATCATAGAAGTCTTCATAGTCGCCGCTGTCATCGCCGAAATATTCGTAGAAGTCTTCATATCCGTCATATTGAGATTGAGAAGATTCCGATTCGTTGGTTTTTTCCGTCAAAGCAGCCGTTACTTCAAATGATTTAACATCAACGTAATCCGTATTATCTTCATTCATAATGATGCGAATCACCGACAAAGTCAACGTATCACCGACATTTGCATTCTGGATGATCTGCACCAAAATATCGGGTGTCGTCAATTCTTGTCCGTTGACGCCGATAATGATGTCATTCACCTGCAGTTCTGTATCATAAAGGCTGGAATCCTTTGTAATCTCTGCAACAACAATTGCACCGCCGGGATAATTATTCTCCTCGATAAATTCCGCAAGGAATTGACTGTAATAGATCGCCTGAACGTAAGAAATACCGAGTTTGGGAGTCTTGGGAGCTATGCCGGTTTCAATAATAGAATTGACCACCTTAATTACCGTCTGAGACGGTACAGCGAAGCCCAATCCTTCATAACCGCTTGCACTGATCTTCAACGCATTGATTCCCACAACCTGTCCGTAGGCATTAAACAGTGCACCACCGGAATTGCCGTTGTTGATCGGTGCATCATGTTGGATACAACTGAGTTGATAACTTGTTTTTGTTGTAACAAGTCGGTTTACCGCAGAAACCATGCCACGAGTGAAGGTTCCGGCAAACTTTGAACTGTAGGGTGTGCCGAGAGCATATACGGTTGCGCCGGGCTGTAATTCCGAAGAATCACCGAATTGCGCCACCTGCAATCCGCTTGCGGCAATTCTGACAACGCCGATGTCATTTGTATCATCAAAATTTACGACCTCAGCGGTATACACTTTTCCGTCCCATGTCTCTATTTTGACATTATAGTCTGCATCATTGATAACATGTGCACAAGTTGCAATATACGTATACTTCCCTTGTGCGTCCTCCTGGCAGATAACACCGGATCCAAGGATATTCAGTTCACCGCTGTCTTCTTTATAAGCAAGAACAGACACACAACTTTTAAATGTTTTTTGATAAATTTCAGCGGCAGACAAGCCCTCTTCTTCATAATCCGCAGAGGAAACAGCAGAAATTTCGGGCACATCGGAAAGTGAATTGTTGCCATTGGACGTTCCGCTTCTGTTGAGGGTGATTGCAAAGATTGCCGCAACGCAAACAAGTAAAATTCCGGACAGAGCAACAAATATTGCCTTTCCTTTTGATTTTTTAGGCTTCTTTCCATCTGTAAACTGCGCTTGTTGCGAATAAGCAGCCTGCGCATTCATTTGCTGATACGAAACCGCAGGTGGTGCATCAAGAAACGGAGATGCCGAAGCATCAACATTTCCCTGTGCAGTTGCCGTTGGCTGTTGCAACGGTTCTTCCGTAGATTCTTCGGCACATTCAATCTTTTTATCCTGCTGTACTTGTGCATCAGGATTGCAAGAAGAAGACATCGTTGACGAATCATCCTGCAGGTCATCCGTAACAGACGAACCTTCATCATTCGCTGACACAGGAATATCACTCACTTCTCCCGTTCCGCTTTGAGGTGCGGTTTGGTTGCCGAATAAATTTTGATTGTTATTTTCCATATCATTCATAATAAAACCTCACACAATGAAGTATAGTTTACAGTAAAAATATGCCACCAATCTTTAATCATTATTAAATAAAGGCAGACGTACAGTAAATTTTGTTGTATCGTCTTTGCTTCCGGCGGAGATTGAACCGCCGTGCATTTCCACAATGCTGCGTACGATATGCAATCCCAATCCGAAACTCGAAGAATCAAGTCCGCGTGATTTATCAACTTTATAAAATCGTTCAAATATACTGTTAAGTTCATCTTGCGGAATGCAAGATCCGGAATTGCTTACAACAAGTTTTACACTCTTTTTTTCGCCGGTCAGTTCAATTTTAATGATGCCGCTACGATCGGTAAACTTAACTGCATTATCTATCAAATTGTATATGACCTGTCGAATCAAAGCTTCATCCGCACGCACACAAACGGAATCCAGTTTATCAAGACCAACCACATCAATATCTTTTTCGGTAATCGTTTTTTCAAAACCGACGATCAATTGAATAACAAGTTGATCCAACGAAAACTCTGAATACTCAAGTTCAACCTTGCCTGCTTCTATTTTAGACACATTTAACATTGAGATAACAAGTCCGGATAAATGTTTAACAACTTCTGACACAATCTTTAAATAATGCTCTGTCTCCTCTTCAGGAATCGTTCCGTCAAGGATACCGTCAATGAATCCACCGATCGTAGTCATAGGCGTCTTCAACTCGTGCGAAACATTCGCAACAAAATTCTTACGTGTTTTTTCATTCTCCTCAAGATTTTTCGCCATTCGATTGAAGGCAGTTGCCAACTCATTGAATTCTTCGTATCTTCCGACATTTCTTATGCGATAAGAAAACTCACCGATCGAATAATGTTTTGTGGCTTCCACCATTTTTCGAAGCGGCCTTACGATCCTGTACGTAACTGCCAATGAACTGAAAAATGCCATCACTACGGCGATAAAACTGGCCGCAACCGTCATTTTCATATACTGCGTAATATAAGGCTGATACCCGTTTCGCAAAAGTTGCACGGAAATTATATAATACGCATTCGAAGAATTCGACACTCGAATTCCCGTTAAAATATAATCATGATTACGGTCAATATCGATTGCACCTTTTTGCAGATAGTCCGATGAACTTGCATCGATCAACGACAGTGTTTCTGATGAAAATTTGACATGACTGTGTGTCGAACAATTACTTGCGAATGTCTGACCGTTTGCATCTACTGCAAGCATTTCCTTGCAATAAAGGATTGCTCCGTTATTATCAACAATAAAATAATCAGCATCTGTCGTCCTGTGTAATGTCAGAATGGATTGCAAAATCGCATTGCGCTTCTCATTCTGCACATGGTTCAGATCACAATTGACGATCTCATCTTTCAAAAGATAACTGCCGTCCAGCATCGTCTGTTGCAAATCTGCTGACCATGTTGACGCAACAAAAACCATTAGAGACAAGGATGAAATTAACAAACAGGATAACACAAGGCAGGTTAAAATAAGAAAATAATGCTGAAAGATCCCGACAACGCGATTGTTTCGTATCAATTTCATTATGAATCTGCCTTTCAACAATAATACATTATAATATAAAAATAAATGCCGATCGGAACCGGCAGTTATTTTTTACATCAGCTTTAGTTTTTTTTGAGTTCGAACTTATAACCTACACTCCAGACCGTGCGCAATTCCCACTCATCCGAAACACCTTCCAATTTTTCGCGAAGACGTTTAACGTGCACGTCAATCGTTCTTGAGTCGCCGTAAAACTCATATCCCCAAACCTCATCAAGCAACTGATCTCGCGTAAAGACACGATTCGGATTGCTGGCAAGATGAAAAATCAATTCCAATTCTTTCGGCGGTGTATCTACTTGAACTCCGTTAACTTTCATCTCATAATTGGTAAGATTAATCGAAAGCTTATCATAATGCACTTCTTTAACGGGCTCAGAGACAGAATTGGAAGTACGGCGCAGAACGGCCTTGATACGTGCAACCACTTCTTTTGTTTCAAAAGGTTTAACAATGTAATCGTCTGCTCCGAGTTCAAGACCTAATATACGGTCAAATGTTTCGCTTTTAGCTGTAATCATAATAATGGGAACATTTGATGTTGCTCTTATCTTGCGGCAAACCTGCCAGCCATCCAACTCGGGCAACATGATATCCAGTAAAATCAAATTCGGTTTAATCGTGGAAACAAGATCCACAGCAGATTGACCGTCATTCAAAATTTCAGTTGCATATCCCTCTTTTGAAAGATACAACCGCAGAAGTTCACATATATTTTGATCATCATCAACGATCATAATTTTTTCATTCATGTCTCAACCCCCCGATCATCAATCAATACGTAACTTTTCTTTGTTTAGAAGTAACAATCAAAACGATGCCCGCCGCAACTGCAAGACAAGCACTGATCAGTGCCATTGTCGCATATTTATTGGACCGATCGCCGGTGCTTTCCGTTTGCTGAGAATCAACAACAGATTGCGAAAGATTCTGCGCATCAGCATTCTGATGTGACAAATAATCATCCAACACAACAGCAGACACTGCATTTCCGTCGCCGTTCGAATAAACATCAACCGCTTTATCGGTCATTGCCGCAATATATTCCTGATTGCTGTCTCCACTCGTCAGTGCGGCAATCCCCGCACCGAGAACTGATTGTCCGCCTTCAAAGATCATGTCTAACACAGCACTGTTTCCGTTCAAAGAACCGTTATTGTCAGTAGACGCAGAAGAACCATTCAAAGCAGTACCGATGGTTTCCGCAACAGAGTACAGTTCCAAACCGCCGATACCGCTTAAAACGGAATTCGTGCGATCTGTATGTGCAACGGAACTGAACAACTCCATCGAATTAACAGACATCGTAATTGATGTGTCGATCGGTCCTGTAACAGAGCTCCCCACCGTACCGATTGAAGGCAATACCGTCATATTTCCGCTGTTGAGCAAAGAAGAAAAAGCATTCGGGTCAGCCGAGACGGCAGGAAGAATGGAATTCAGACTTCCCGTTATCGACGTGTCACCAACATTAGGAGCGGAAATGGAATCCAACAAATCACCGAAGCCGACACCAAGACCGATCGAACCAAGAACGCTACCGACAAAATCTGTATTATTCGGGATAAAGGTGTCCGACAATAATGAGTCATCGATCTCATAATCTCCGCTGAGCAGATCATCCAATTCCGGTTGTTCAATCAAAACGGAATCAGGTGAAAGAACCCCCTGCTTCACCGTAAGATAATAAACACTTTCAGACGTTTCAAAACTGTCTTTATACGAACAGCGAATTGTAATGAGATCGCTGTTCTTTGAAATATCAACGGGAATCTCATTAAAGTTGCCGTCTTCTATCTCAACACCGTTTGCGGTAATGGTAATATTCTGCGCAGTATTCTCATTGTGACATACATAACTTGTAGGATAAAGCCAAACGGAACTGCGTTTATACTTCAAAGTCGTCGTGTAATCGCTGACATCGGCAAAAAATTCACCGACTTCAAGATCAAATCTGTTCGTGTTCTCGGCAACTCGCATAAAAGCATCTTCATAAGCAATTGAATCGGGTTGCAACGAAAGCTGTGCATCTTTACCCATCAGTTGCAACAAATAAAACGCAACTGAATTTGACTGCATAGCATTTGCCAGCTCTGCCGCATCGCAGGATACATCGTATTTAGTGCCAAGCATAGTTGCAAGATATCTGATTTTTATCTCGTCAAATGAAATATCATCAGGTGCAGATACACCCTGTTTTCGGATGGTCATAAGAGCAATTAGACGATAAACTTCTTCCTCGTCCATATCCAAGCTGACATCGTATCCGCTGCTCCAAAGCGTATATTTCGAAACAGCCAACAAATATTCATCCAAAGACAATTGATCGGAAACAACTGTCCATTCCTGCACAGCAGACATATCTATGCCTGTAAAAACACTCATATAGTTAACAACAGCAGTTTCCAACGCAGTTCCCGCCGGAATGGATCCGTCCGACAAATACTTATCCAAAGAACCGCTTTTCATAATGGTATACAAAGCACGTGCCATAACAAGTGTATCCGCATCATAATTATCGGGATAGACAATGCCTGCATTGACAAGATAATCTTTTATGTCTTCGTCGGAAGTTTCGTCTTCAATAAAGGCAGAGTTATCATTCAACACGTCAAAAAGATATATATATGCAGCACGAACGGAACCTTCGTTCAAATCATACAGTTTACAGGCCTCGTTTACGTCTTTCTTAAAAGAATCAGCCGTTTCGGTATAAGGATAGTCCGGTTGGGCGACCAACGTCAAATCCGTCACCATATCACTCACCCCGGTAAGACTTTCCTTCACGGTAAGATCGGTCAGCCATGATTTATTGGGAACGCTATAGTCATATTGAGTTTCGAATGTCATAATCGCAGCAAAAGCAACGTTTGTGAAAGCGACACAAAGCATTACACTCAAAATTACAGCAAAGACAGGTTTGATATATTTCATAATTGGCTCCTTTCGAACCCATAAAACATTTTTAATATATAGTTATTAATATATTACAATAAAAAAAGAAAAATGTCAACAAGTCGGTGCACATAAAAATGAAAAAATGTAGTGTTACAATTGATGTGAGACTAAAAGTATAGAAAAAAGCGATTGAGTTTGTTAGAATAAAGTCACCACAACCAAAGTCTAACGAAAGGAACTCAATCGCCATGGCTATAGTAACAGAAATTAAAGAGAAAAACAAG
>JAFQKN010000037.1 GCA_017396895.1 Clostridia bacterium | reverse complement strand
TTGAACTGCGTTTTACAGGAGTAAGAAAATGTAATATTGTTGGCTGGCAGGATAATTATTTCTGCGACATTTTTGGTGCATATTTGAATTTTCATAGCGACCTACTTGGTAAAACTCGTGATGACAAGCTGATAGTATGGGCGGATTGGGATGGTTACAATCCCATAAATTATACGGAAGAAAAACCGATTTCCACTAACGGAGAACATAGTACTTATGTAATTGCTGACAAGCTGTTGTGGAGAATAATGACGAAGGACTAACTCAGAGAGACGAATACCAATTTGTAGAACAGAGCAAATACACTACTTTTAGGCTTTCTTACCTCAATTCTGCTCCGTTTAGGTAGTCTTTCGCAAAAGGAAAAGCACCTTCGTGGTGCTTTTTCTTTTGGAAATACTGTAGGGAATCGAAGCGGCGCGGGAGTGAATGACAGTTCGGTGAACTGTCAGAGCCGCGCCTGACCGAGCGGCGCAACGCGAGAGTCGATTTCCGTACCCTGCTTCAAATAAAACAACACCCTTGCGGTGTTTTTTTATTTACAATGATCCATGTTAACATCCGTTGCTTGCTGCTGGCGGAAGCGGCCTCGGCATTTATCTGACACGCCGGAGCGGATAATTAAAAACGAATTCGTAAAAGGCGCAGCATAAACAATCTTTTTTTGTTGCAATACAAGAATGTGTATGCTAAAATGGAAATATATCACGGAAAGGATGCTGTTTATGAAAAAGATAATTTCTGTTTTCTGCGTTCTTGCAATGCTGTTCACCTGTTGCATTCCCGCTTTTGCATCGGCGGAATATCCCTTCAAAACCGCTGACGGTAACATCCGCGATCCATATGTGCTTGTGTATGACGGCAAATACTATATGTACGGTACGGGACTCAGCAACGGGCAGGGCTACGGCTGTGTTGTGAGTGAGGATCTCGAAAACTGGTCAGCTCCCATTCAGGTTTTTTCGCCCGATGCCTCCTTTGACGGCTATTGCGATTATTGGGCACCTGAGTGCCATTATTACAACGGCGCATTTTATCTGTTTGCAACCTACCGTGCAAAATCCACGGACAAGCGCGGTGTCGGCGTTTTTAAGTCTGATTCTCCCACAGGCCCGTTTGTACTGATCTCTGACGGACATATTACCCCCAAAGAGGTTGACTGCATTGACGGTACTCTGTATGTGGATGAAGACGGACAGCCGTGGATGGTGTTTGTCAATGAATGGACCTCGCGTGAAGATAAAATCGGCGCGATGTCGGTTGTGAAAATGAGTGACGATCTGACACACTTTGTCAGTGAACCGAAAGAGATTTTCCGTGCGGACAGACACCTGTGGACGGACGGAAATATCACGGACGGCCCGTTTGTATACCGCACAAGCGAGGGCAATCTTGTGATGCTGTGGTCGAATCACGCTCGTTCAGGCGGCTATGCCGTGGGGATGGCTGTGTCGGACAACGGAAAAATCGACGGCAACTGGCTGCATTATCCCGTTGCAATGTACAAGAGAACCGATTCGCTGCCTGACGGCGGTCATCCCATGCTGTTCACTACGCTTGACGGTCAGCTGATGATGGCAATTCACGCTCCCAATGCATCCGATGAAACCGTTTTTGAAACAGCAATCTTTATCCCAATGCAGGACAACGGCAAAATCCTTGTTCATTCCGACGGCAACTTTTTCAGCCGTACCGCTGATACCATCCTCGGGATTGTTTTTGATGTTTACCGCATTTTGTACGGTTTGTTTCATAAATAAAAAGAATCATTCAGATACTTGCATTCGGTTTTGCACAATGCTATAATAAATTGCATGATTAAATTATCGAAATGGAGAATATGTGATGAAGTATTTTGCGAAGAAAACGCTGGCTGTGCTGTTGAGTGTTA
>JAFQKN010000036.1 GCA_017396895.1 Clostridia bacterium | reverse complement strand
GGATTTCGCCCGTTGCGACGGGCGACGAAAGGCTCCGCCTCCCGACTCCGCAAGCTTTTAAGAAAAGCTTGACCAAAACTTTTAATGGCTGACGACATCATAAAGTCACATATTAAATGAACCGCTAAATCATAATTTACCCTTTTCCTTCCGTAATAAACAGAAACATCAAAAACATTGTCCGAAAGGAGATGCCAAATGGCAATTTTTAAGAAAATCAACTTCGGTCTGTCCAAGACACGTAACAAAATGGCCGGTGCCATCGACGATATGCTGGACTCGTTCGATGAATTTACCGATGACCTGTATGTGGAACTCGAAGAAATTCTCGTCATGTCCGACGTAGGCGTTGAAACCGCCGTTATGATCGTTGAGGAACTGCGCTCGCGTGTGCGTTCCGAACGCATCAAAAAAACCGATCAGATCAAAGCGGAACTGCAGAATATCATTGCCGAAATGCTCGACGGCGGTGAGGATATGGGGCTGATCACCATTCCTTCCATTCTGCTGATGATCGGTGTCAACGGCGTAGGCAAGACCACCACCATCGGCAAACTTGCTTCCATGTATAAAGCCGAAGGCAAAAAGGTCATCCTCGGTGCGGCCGATACTTTCCGTGCCGCCGCGATCGAACAGCTTGATGAATGGGCCACCCGTGCAGGTGTTGACATCGTCAAACACAAAGAAGGTGCCGATCCTGCCGCCGTTATTTTTGACACCATTGCCGCAGGCAAGGCAAGAGATTGCGATATCATCATCTGCGATACCGCAGGCCGTCTGCACAATAAGAAAAACCTCATGGACGAACTGGCAAAGATCTACCGCGTCATTGACCGTGAACTGCCTTATTCCGACCGTGAAATTCTGTTGGTGTTGGATGCAACTACCGGTCAGAATGCTGTCAATCAGGCACGTGAATTTATGGGCGTTGCGGAACTGACGGGAATCGTACTCACAAAACTTGACGGTACCGCACGCGGCGGTGTTGTGCTGTCCATCAAAAACGAACTGAAATTGCCTGTTAAATTCATCGGCGTCGGCGAAGGAATTGACGATCTGCAACCGTTCGATCCTGCCGCTTTTGCCAAGAGTTTATTTGTAGAAGGAACAGATCATTCAGAGGAGGATGCGGAAATTGAAAGATACATCAACGAAAACGGAGCAACGGAATATCATTTTGACGACGATCCTGCCGATGCTGGCAGCGAGTTTAGGGAGGCTCTTCAAGAAATATTCCAAGTCTATTCTGAAATCGGAGCTGAATCAGGCGAAGACGCAGATGACGAGGAACCGCAGGCTGACGAAGGAACAGCGCAAGCGCAGAGCCAAACAGCAGAAGATCGAAGCGCGCAGAGCCATGAAAATGACGAAGAAGAATCAGCGCAAGATCTTCAAGGCGGAAACCAAGCAGATCAAGCAGAACGCGAAATCGCAGCTCAGAGAGAACTTGAAGCAGCACAAAGAAGACGCGAAGCTGAAATAAGGGCACAGGAAGAAGCCGCACGCATTGCGGCTGAAAAGGCCGCTACAGAAAGAGCCGAAGCCGAGCGCATCGCCGCCGAAAAGGCCGCCGCAGAAAAAGCCGAAGCCGAGCGCATCGCCGCCGAAAAGGCCGCCGCAGAAAAAGCCGAAGCCGAACGCATTGCCGCCGAAAAGGCAAAAGCAGAAGAAGATGCCAAGGGCGGCGGAAAGAAGAGGAGAGGTTTGTTTGGACTTTTTAATCGCCACTCATAATTTAAAAAAGCGTGAAGAATTACAGCGCATTTTAGCCCCTCTGGGTGTGCGTGTACTGTTGGCCGATGAGATCGGTGTGGATCTGATCGAAGTCGAAGAAACAGGCACCACATTCTATGAAAACGCATTGCTCAAAGCACAGGGAGGCTGTAAAGACAGTTCTCTTGCCTGCATTGCAGACGATTCGGGACTGGTCGTGGATGCTTTGGACGGCAGACCGGGTGTGTATTCTGCCCGTTACGGCGGCGAAGACCTGCCTTACCCCGAAAAAATGGCAAAACTGGTCGCAGAACTTGACGGCGTGCCGCTTGAAAAGAGAACCGCGCGTTTTGTCAGTTGTGTGGTCTGTGCATTTCCCGACGGCACGGTATTGACTGCAGAAGGTAAATGTGAGGGTTGGATCGGATATGAGCCGAAAGGCGACAACGGATTCGGTTTTGATCCCATTTTCTACACCGAAAACGGCAGTTTTGCCGAACTTTCTGCCGAACAGAAAGATGCCGTGAGCCACAGAGGCAACGCATTGCGTGCATTTGCGGACATCCTCGCAGAACATTTGAAATAAGTGCTAAGTTCTGAGTGCTAAACGCTAAACGACCGAAACAGCAAGTTTTTCTGTCGTTTGAAGCAAAATCGGTCAAACAGAACGGCAAAACGTAAATTAAAAATGATAAAACAATCAAATTGTTTCCACTCGTTTAGC
>JAFQKN010000035.1 GCA_017396895.1 Clostridia bacterium | reverse complement strand
GCCGTTCGAGTTCGTTTTCCGCGATGTGCAGTTTTTGCAGTTCTTCTTCGGTGATCCACGGCGTGTCAATGACCTCATACGGCGGATCACTGCAATGATTGCACGGGTATAATTCTTTGTTTTGCGCCATGGGAGAGCCGTGCAGGATTTTCAGAAAACCGAGTTGCAACATATCGGCTTTTAAGTCGTACACACGGTTGAAGCCGTTGACGAAAGAATTGAAGTCCTCCTGCGGCAAGCCTGCAATAAGGTCAATGTGAATATGACAGTTTCCCGTTTGCAACAGTTTTTTTGTATTTTGCAGGATCAGGTCGAGTCTTGCGGTGCGGTTGATGGCGCGCAGGGTGTTTTCATTAAACGATTGAATGCCGATCTCAAACTGCACACTGCCCTGCGGAAGGGAGCCGATGACATCCAACAGATTTTCGTCCAACAGATCGGCCGCGATCTCGAAATGAAAACACACGTCATCGGGGATCTCTTTGCCGTAATGCGTGCCGATAAAGGAAAGGATCTCTGCGGCCCTGTCCTTGTTGCAGTTGAATGTGCGGTCAACGAACTTGACGGTTTTTGTGCCGCTGTTTGCCAAAAGCAGAATCTCTTTCTTTACCCTTTCCATCGGCATATAACGGACTTTGCCGAGTCTGCCCGACAGGCAGAAAGCACAGTGAAACGGACAACCGCGACTGCTTTGGGTGTAAGCAATTCTGCCGTTGAGTTGTTGCAGATACTCTTCGCAACAGGGGGAGATGCTTTCGTCGGTCTGCGGATCATTTGTGTTGATGTGCAGGTCTGCGTTTTTGCGATAGGAAACGCCGTCCGCACAGATCTTATCATTATGGTAAATGGCATTGAGAAGTTGCGGAATGCTCACTTCCCCTTCGCCTGCGGATACAAAATCAATGTACGGATGCTCCTGCAAGATCTGTTCTGCACGGTAGGACACTTCCGGTCCGCCGAGTATGATCTGTACATGGGGATGGCTTATTTTTATGCTTTTTGCAAGGGACTGGGTATACGTAATGTTCCATATATAGCACGAAAAGGCAAGCACCTGCGGCCTTTGTGCAAGGAGCCGTTGTTCGACATTTTGCAAGGATTCGTTGATCGTTCCTTCCGTTACGGCAAGTTGTATGCCGTCTGCGCATTTCTCCTTGCAGGCGGAAAACAAACACCATGGTGCAAGGGAAGAATGAATGTATTTGGAATTGATGCAACAAAACAAGACTTTCATGTTTGCACCTCCTGTGCCCTCTATTTTATCACAAACAACGCATAAAAGCAACGAATGGCTGCCGGGTTGATACTTTTTCTTGAAAACAACTGTCATTTATGCTACAATAAATGTAATTACGATAAAAGGGATGTGTTTGTATGTCCGTTATGAGTAAAATCATCAACCGAGCCGCTAAATTTGTCGATGCGCTCGGCGGCGGTCTGTCGCAGACTTCCACGCAGGCTTGTGTTGACCGCACACCGTTTGAAAATATGCCGTCTCTTGTACGCACGGCGGCTGCGGAAGGTGCTGTTTTGTTGCGCAATGACGGTGTTTTGCCGTTTGAAAAGGGTACGAAACTGTCCGTGTTCGGCAGATGTCAGAAGGATTGGTTTTTTGTCGGCTACGGTTCGGGCGGTGACGTCAATCCGCCGTATACGGTGGATCTTTTGCAAGGCATTCAAAATTGCGATGCGCTTACATATAATGAAGAACTTGCCGCAACGTATGAAGAATGGATTCTGAAACATCCCGTCGATGAGGGATTTTGGGGACATTGGCCGCGTTTTCACCCTGAAATGCCGCTGACGGAAGATGCTGTGCGTCATGCCGCCGCAAACAGTGATGCGGCTGTTGTCGTCATCGGCCGTTCTTCGGGAGAGGACCGTGAAAACACCGCCGAAGAAGGCTCGTGGTATCTCACCCGCGAAGAAAAAACGATGTTGCAGTATGTGACGGATGCATTCGAAAAATGTGTAGTCGTGCTCAACATCGGCAGTATGATCGATCTGCGCTGGACAGCACGTGCATACGACAATCAACTGGCTGTTTTGTGTGCATGGCAGGGCGGCATGGAAAGCGGCAATGCGGTTGCAGATCTTTTGTGCGCAAATGTGACACCTTGCGGAAAATTGCCCGATACGGCGGCAAAACTGGAGGATTATCCGAGTACCGCCCACTTCGGCAACAAGGCATTTAACCACTATGCGGAAGATATTTACGTCGGTTACCGTTGGTTTGAGACGTTTGCCCCCGAAAAGGTCGTGTATCCGTTCGGATTCGGTCTGAGTTACACCGATTTTGCGGTAACAAGCGATTCGGTTACGCAGAATGAACAGGGACTTTGTTTTACTTTGGATGTGATGAATACCGGTGCAAAGTTTGCCGGTAAAGAAGCCGTACAGGTCTACGTACAGGCTCCGCAAGGCAAACTCGGCAAACCCGTGCGCAGTTTGTGCGGCTTTGCAAAAACAAGGCTTTTGCAGACAGGGGAACGTGAAAAAATTGTGATTCATGTGCCGTTTTTTGCTTTTGCGTCTTTTGATGACAGCGGTTGTACGGGACACAAAAACGCATGGGTGCTTGAGGAGGGCAACTATACATTTTATATCGGTGCAAACGTGCGCGATGCCTTTGCCGTACATACGGTCCGTGTGGATGCATTGACCGTTCTTATGCAATGCCAAGAAGCCGCCGCACCCGATTATACGTTCCTGAGAACCGTGGCGGTCGAAACCGAAACGGGGCTTTATCCCGCAAAACAGCCCGTCCCGCACAAAACGGTCGATTTAAGACAGCGCATTCTTGATGCTCTGCCCGAACATACCGAATTGACGCAGAATAAAGGAATCACCCTTGCCGACGTCAAAGCGGGCAAGGCCGATTTAAGGGATTTTGCAGCGCAGTTATCGCTTACGGAACTCGAAGCGATCAGCCGCGGTGATTATATCATGAACAGCCCCTTGGGTGCCGACGGCAATGCAGGTGTTTTGGGCGGTGTTTTGCCGTCCTTGCGCGAAAAGGGGATCCCTGTACTGACCTGCACCGACGGCCCGTCCGGTATTCGTCTGAATACGGTCAGTTCGCTTTTGCCCATCGGTACGTTGTTGGCCTGTACGTGGGATACCGAACTTTGCAATGCACTGTTTACGGCAGAAGGCCGTGAAATGAATGCCAAGGGATCGGATATTTTCTTGGGACCCGGTATGAATATTCACCGCAATCCGCTGTGCGGCAGAAACTTTGAATATTATTCGGAAGATCCGTTCCTGACAGGTAAGATCGGTGCTTCTGTGGTAAGCGGTCTGCAGAAATACGGCATTTCAGCCTGCCCGAAACACTTTGCCTGCAACAATCAGGAGATCAACCGCAACTACAATGATTCCCGTCTTTCCCAACGCGCTTTGCGTGAAATTTATCTCAAAGGCTTTGAGATCTGCGTCAAAGAAGCAAGTCCCAAAACCATCATGACCTCCTACAACAAGATCAACGGTGTCTGGGGACACTATCACTTTGACCTGTGCAATACCATTCTTCGCAAGGAATGGGGATTTGACGGGCTTGTGATCACCGACTGGTGGATGCGTTCGTCTAAAAGTCCCGAATTTCCGTCTATGCGTGACAATGCTTACCGTGTACGCGCAGGCGTGGATGTTTTGATGCCCGGCGGCAACCGTGTGGGCAAACGCAAGCCTGACGGCACGTTGCTTAAAACCTGCGGCAAGCCCGACGGCATCACCTTGGGTGAATTACAGCAGACCGCCATGCACGTGCTGAAACTTTGCATGGAAAAGCGCGGATAAAAACAGATAAAATACAAAACCTGCAAGTCATCTTTTTCGATGCACCTGCAGGTTTTTTCTATGATTCATACCGGGATCTTGCATACGTCGATCCATGCCGCCGGACTGCTCAATGTTTCCAGTTCTTCGGGCGTGAGTTCAATGGCGCTGCTGGCACTGCCCACGGCAGGGAAGACGGTCGTAAATCGCTTTAAGGAAACATCTAAATATACTTCCACGCCGTCATTCACCGCAAACGGACACACGCCTCCTGCGGCATGGCCGACTTTGGCTTCCACTTCATCGAAGGCAAGCATTTTTGCCTTTGTGCCGAAAAAGGCCTTGTATTTCGGGTTGTCGATCTTCGCATCGCCCGCCGCCACGATCAGAACGGTGCGATCATTCACCGCAAACGAAAGTGTTTTTGCAATGCGGCAGGCTTCACAGCCGAGAGCGAGGGCGGCCAGTTCGACCGTTGCACTGGAAACGTCAAATTCCAGCATTTTGTCTGCATATCCCTTTGTCTGTAAATAGGATCTGACTTTTTCGATGGACATAAAAAAACGCCTTTCTGTTGACTTTT
>JAFQKN010000034.1 GCA_017396895.1 Clostridia bacterium | reverse complement strand
TCTTCGACCTGAAAACGAGTTATTTTTATTGGATTTTTGGGGTTGAGACCGCAGGAAGGCTGTCGCCTTTCAAGGGTGAAACGCCGAAAAGACTTAAAAAGAACCGTTTTCGGGCGGGTTCGGATTATACCTGTCACCCTACCCCTATCTTTAAGTCCAATTGTCTTTTGTCAGAAAATCACAGATATTCATATGGCAAATTCCGTTGCGTCCCATATCGAAGGCATCCAGCGAAACAACAAATTTCGGATAATGATCCCTGATTCCGTCAAAAGCCGAAAATTCCCGTTGTATCGTTTCTTCCGATGCAAGAAGATAGGCAACTTGTATATAAAACTTTTCCTCTTTCCTTTCACATACAAAATCTACCTCATGTGCACCGTTTTTGCCGACTGTCACATTATAACCGCGGCGTAGCAATTCCATAAAAACAATATTTTCAAGAATCAAATTGATATCGCGCATATTACCGCCGTAAACTGCCTGTCGAATACCGTGATCGGCAATATAGTATTTTGCGTTGGAGGAAAGCAACTGCTTGCCTTGCAAATCATAACGTTTGGTCTGATAAAACAAAAACGATTCGGTGCAGTATTTGACATAATTGAGAACCGTTTCCGTGGAAACTGTACGCTTTTCGTTCTTGAAATATTTTGCAATGGAATTGGCGGAAAAAACATTGCCGACATTTGCCGTGATATAAGAAATAATGCGTTCCAACAAATCCACATCGCGTATATTGTTACGTTTCACAATGTCTTTTAATTGCACAGAATTGAACAGGTCACACAAATATTGTTCACAAGGTTCCGTCTCAAAGCGCAGATTGGCAAGATACGGCATACCACCGCACAGCAGAAATTTCCGGAACACCGTTTGCTTGTCCTCTCCTGGGCTGACGGTTGCATATAATTGCAAAAATTCGGAGAAAGAAAACGGATAGATTACAAATTCCACATAACGTCCGCCCAAAAAGGTAGCCAGTTCACCCGACAGCAATTTTGCATTTGAACCGGTAATATAGATATCGCAATCCACCGCAACACGCAGGGAATTGATACATTTTTCCCAAGCATCCACTTCCTGTATTTCGTCAAAAAACAGGTATGCCTTTGCATGGAGATCTTTTGTCAGGCGTAATATTTCTTCATGCAGCGCAACGGCATTCAGTAAATGTGCATTGCGCATATCTTCAAAATTGAATGCGATCAATTGCTCTTTCTGAACACCCGAAGCCAATAATTCCTCTTGTATCAAAGTCAGCATAACCGATTTGCCGCTTCTTCGCATTCCCGTTAACACTTTCACAAGATCTTTGTTGATAAACGGACGAATACGCTGCATATACTGTTCTCGTTTAATCAATTTCAACACGCCCTTTTCGTATTTCTGTCGTTATTATATCACAGATACACCGAATAAACAAGAGAAAAAACACAGTTTTATCAGTTATATCGAATGAAATTTATTTTTACCACATTTTATTCGATATAACCGATAAAATTGCGCCCTGATTTTTCATTTTTCGGTTGTAAACACGGAAGAAACGTGCTATAATCGTATTCGCGAAAACAAATTCAATAATCTGAAACATAGTATTTGCTCTTGACGGCAGAATGCTCTTATTTATCTTGGTCAATATTCTACAGGACCTACGATGTTAAAAATCGTAAACTCCACCTGTAGAATTGACCGGCTTGCCCTTCATTTTATTGGATTTGTTTTCGCGAACAATCGGAGTTTGCGCTTTTTGGGTGCACTGACTTCGGTTGGTGCACTTTTTTTATTTTTCGGCTTGTAAATACCGTAAAAAAGTGCTATAATTATATTTGCGAAAAACAACTATCGGAATATGTTTATTTCAAGTATTTGCAAGGCAAGCTGAATACTTTTTTTTGCGTTACGCAATCTTACAAGATTTACGATGTAAAAATCGTAAACTCCATCTTGTAGGATTGACTGGCTTGCCATCATTCTGATAGATTGTTTTCGCACACAATCGGAGTTTGCGCTTTTTGGGTGCACTTAACTTCGGTTGGTGCACTTTTTTATTTATGGAGGAACTGAAATGCAAGAATACCTCAACGAAGCGGAAATTGATATGCTCTCGGTTTTGCGTGAAGTATATCTGCGTGACTACAATCCGACCATGTATGCGCCGTTGCTGTTGCAGAATGAACTGAAAGACTGGTATCCCGATATCGCGAATTATATTCTGAAATGCCTGTGCATCCGTAATTACATCATGTGCACCGCTTTTGATATTCATGCCGCCAAAGAGATCCGTTATTTTGATCTGACCGAAAAAGCCCTCAACATCTTCAACACCCCGCAAGAGGCATAATGCTATTTTTTTTCACTATTTTTACACTATTTTTTCACTATTTTTCATTGCGTGAAAAGCACAAATCCCATCCACAGCCGAAGGGCAATTGCGGATGGGATTGTTTGATTCACAAAAGGATTTATTCCTGTATTAAAGAAATGATCAATTGACTGTTTTCTTTTGCAAATGCACTCACCGAATAGGAACGGATGCGCTCTTTTACGATGTTCGGAATCAGAAAACCGTTTGTTGTCAGTTTTGCACAACGGTTGATAACGGTTTTGTTTGTTACTCCCAGTCGTTTGCTTACTTCTATGGGAGTAAAATCCGACAATTTGTTATTCAGCAGAAATGCCAGAAATTCTTTCTCTCGTGCATTCAGATGCGATAATGCAGAAGCCGTTTCATCAGCAACACCGGACAGGGAGATTGCATAAACTTTTTCAGAATACAGTTGCACCATTCTCAGAAAATAGTTTATCCAGATTTCCGGGTGTGGCGGATTGGCTCTGCCTGCATAATACAAAGCCGGCAATCCCATTTGAAGAGATGCATAATATTCATCCGGATCATAAGCAAAATACTCTTCCAATGAGCCGATACCGTTGAATCCGTAACCGTTCAGATCAAGAACATAGCCTGACATCAATCTTGCCGTTCTGCCGTTACCGTCCTCAAACGGATGAATGGTTACGAGTTGGTAATGCACGACCGCAGCAACGATCAGCGGATGGTCATCCGTTGTATTGACATAATCAACAAGCTCATTCAGAAGCACGGGAATATCGATGTGTTCGGGAGGAATATATTCGGGAACACCTGTTTCACTGTCATATACAGCAAACAATACGCCGGGCGGCATTTCGCCTCTGTATCCGATTTTTTCTTTTGATGCACCCTTCTCCACCATTGCCTGTACTTCAAGAATCAGTTCTGTCGAGAACGGTGCTTTCTTTTTCAGTTTCTCTTCAAGCAAGTTAAGTGCAAGAAAATAATTTCTTACCTCTTGTTCGGGTTTGAGAAAATGCTTGTGTGCATCACGCTCAATCGCTTCGTTTGCCTGTGTTTCCGTAAGTGGATTGCCTTCAATTTTGTTTGAAGCGAATGAACTTTTCTTTTTTGAATTTTTTCGTAATCTGTTTTTTGTAATCGACGGCAACGCAACCGAGCGAAGCGAAAAGCGAATTTCATCAATTGCCGAAATTCGCTTTAATATTTCATTTGTTAATGTGATCTTAATCAAAAAAAACCATTCCTTTGATTCTTTTTCTACTGTACAGTATACCACAATTACAATAAAAATTCCACTATTTTTACACTATTTTTTCACTATTTTTCATTGCGTGAAAAGCACAAATCCCATCCACAGCCGAACGGCAATTGCGGATGGGATCGTTATTTTGTTTTCTTAGGGTGACAGATATAATCCGACCACGGAAAGATTCTTATATGCGTCTTTCAGCGGTGCATACAGTTGTTTGTAAAGTGCATAGAACGGTGCATAGGTTGCCGTGTTTTGCGCTTCGGGCGCCGTTTCATCGGCAATGCGGATGATCCGGTCGCAGGCTTCGGGTACGCTTGCATAAAGACCTGCCCCCACCATGGCAAGAATAGCGGCTCCCAATGCGGCTCCCTCGGTGTTCTGCGTACGGCAGACGGGACGGGAATACAGATCAGCGAGCATTTTGCGCCAGAATGCACTCCTTGCACCGCCGCCGCAAACGGCCATGGTGTCCACCTGCAAAGAAAGTTCACCGAACACGGACAGGCAGTCACACAGCGAAAAGCTGACACCTTCCATCACTGCGCGGATGAGGTCGCCTTTGGTGTGCATGGCGGAAAGACCGAAAAACACACCTCTGCAATCGGGATCGAGATGCGGCGTGCGCTCACCCATTAAGTAAGGCAAAAACAGAAGTCGGTTTGCACCGATGGGGGATCTTTGTGCAAGTTCGGTCATCACTTCGTACGGATCGCAGTTTTGCGCTTTTGCCTGTTCGATCTGTACTTCGCAGAAGGTATCACGCACCCAGCGAAGCGACAATCCTGCCGCCTGCGTAACACCCATCACGTGCCAGCAACCGGGCACGGCGCAACAGAAGGTGTGGATGCGTCCTTTGGGATCAATCACAGGCTTGTCGGTGTGCAGAAATACAACACCGCTGGTGCCGATGGTCGTGAATGCCGCACCGTTTTTCACAACACCCGTACCGACGGCCGCGGCGGCATTGTCGCCTGCACCGCCCACCACGGGAACATCGGTCGAAAGCCCCGTAAGGCTTGCAATTTCTTCTGTTAAATATCCCGTGATATCGGGAGATTCATACACTTTGCCGAGCAAAGCGCGGTCGATGCCGAGTTTTTCGAGCACTTCATCCGACCAGTCGCGGTTGGGCACATCGAGCAACTGCATTCCTGCGGCATCGCTCACCTCCGTTGCAAACACACCGCAAAGAATATAGCGGATATAATCTTTCGGAAGCAAGATGTGTGCGCACTTTGCGTAAATTTCCGGCTCATGTTTTTTCACCCACATGATCTTGGATGCAGTGAAGCCCGTCAATGCGGGATTTGCGGTGATCTCAATGAGACGTTCACGCCCTACAAGACGTTCGATGTCCTCGCATTCTTTGCCCGTACGCTGATCGCACCAGATGATGGACGGACGCAACACTTCGCCGTTTGCATCAAGCATCACAAGGCCGTGCATCTGTCCCGACAGACCGATGCCGACGATATCCCCTGCCGCAACGCCGCTGTTTTTGACAACGGCGGACAGGGTTTTCAAAACTGCCTTTTTCCAATCTTCGGGATCCTGTTCCGCCCAACCGTTTTGCGGTTGAGAAAGCGGATATTCGGCAGTATCCGAGCAAACAGCATTCCCGTCAGTGTCAAACAGAACGGTTTTTGTCCCCGACGTGCCGATATCAATACCGATACAGTATTTCATCGTTTTCTCCTCATTCACCGAACAGCACGCTGTTGACAACGCTTTCAAGGTATTCCTGACGGCCGCTGCCGGGTGCCTGCGGTTTTTTCTGTTTCAGCGCATAGTCTGCCAGTTCCGCAAGATCGGCTTCCCCGTTGCGGATGCGCAGACCGATGCCCTCATTATAGGATGCATAGCGTTCGGCAATGAACTCGTCAAGTCTGCCGTCCTCAATGAGTTTTGCGGCTTTGATCAGACCGAGCGCATACGCATCCATGCCGAGAATGAACGCATGGAACATATCTTCTTTGGTGTAACTCGGACGGCGGTTTTTGGCATCGAAATTGAAGCCGCCATGGGTGAGTCCGCCGTATTTGAGAATTTCAAGCATACACATGGTGGTCTCGTAAATGTCATAGGGGAATTCATCGGTGTCCCAGCCCAGGAACAGGTCGCCCTGATTGGCATCAATGGAACCGAGCATACCGTTGATGGCGGAAACGCGCAGTTCGTGACGGAAGGTATGTCCGGCCAGCGTTGCATGGTTGGCTTCAATATTCATCTTGAAATCCTTGTCAAGACCGTACTGACGCAAAAAGCCGATGGCAGTCGCGGCATCGAAATCGTACTGATGTTTCATGGGTTCTTTGGGCTTGGGTTCAATGTAAAAGTCCCCCGTAAAGCCGATGGAACGGGCATAATCCACCGCCTTGTGCATGAGGTTTGCAATGTTTTCAAGTTCAAGTTTCATGTCGGTGTTGAGCAAAGTTTCATAGCCTTCTCTGCCGCCCCAGAACACATAGCCCTGTCCGCCGAGTTTGACGGTCAGTTCGATCGCTTTTTTGATCTGCGCGGCGGCAAAGCAATACACTTCTGCACTGTTGGAAGAACCTGCACCGTTGCAAAAACGCGGATCCCCGAACAGATTGGCAGTGCCCCACAGACAACGGATGCCTGTTTCTTTCATTTTTTCGAGTATGTAATCGGTAATTTCATCCAGACGGCGGTTGGTCTCATTGATGTCTTCCGCGGCGGGAACCAGGTCAACGTCATGGAAGCAGAAATAGCGGATGCCGAGTTTCTGCATGAATTCAAAACCTGCATCGACCTTTGCAAATGCGTGTTCCATTGTGCCGGGCTGTGCGCCGAAGGATTTGTCTGCCGTACCGACGCCGAACATATCCGTGCCCGTGGCGCACAGATTATGCCACCAAGCCATGGCAAAAGGCAAGTGTTCACTCATTTTTTTGCCGAGAATGACACGGTCGGCATCGTAATAGCGGAATGCAAAAGGATTTTTGGTTGACGGGCCTTCATAACGAACGGCGGGAATATCAAAATGTTGCATAGCTTGATCTCCTTTTTATGGGTGTTTTATTATTTCTTAATCAGTATACATTTTTTTTCACCGTTTTGCAATCTGAAATATTAAAAAACAGAGGCTTGTTGCTGAATGCAACAGCCTCTGATGCTGTCATATTGCGTAAATCAACCGAAGAAACTGCCGAACCAATAATTGTATCTGGTAATAAGCAGTTCGCGCGGTTCCATGCTGCCCTTCATGGGAGAGCCGAGCACATCGACTTCCAATGCGGCTTTCTGCGTGGAGTCTTCTTCAATGTAATAACCTGCCGCCATGGGATTGAGTGTTGCACAGTCAAAGTAATAAACCGCCGTTGCGGATGTTCTCATGTCGTCCAGATCGATGCGCATGAAAAAGCCGAGGGAATCGTCACCTTCGCGCGTTTCAAAGGGATAGTAAGACGCCTCCTCTTTCTTATCAATGCCGTAGAAGTTATAAAGCGCACTGTTTTTGCCTTCGGGCAGGGTGGCAACATCTTTGGAATAGGTCTCGTCTTTGATCTCGACCGTGATCTTGATGCAGTCGGTATAGGTTGCTTCCTTTGTTTTGTACGCCGTCAGATCATAGGTCGTATTGCCTCTTACAAAACTGTCGGGCACGGCACAATCCTGTGAGAACGTGCAGGGAACGCCGACTTCAATTCTGATGTTCTTGACATCGTCTGCACTCAATGTGCTGACCACATCACGTCCCACACCGGGGAAGTTGGTGTTGAAGCGACCTTCGGTTGCCGTTTCGGTGGTATACACAAATCTGTTTTTGTAGAAAGGAGAATAGGTTTCGGTATCGCCTTCTTCCTCCGCCCAGAGATCTTTTAACATACCTGTAAGTGAACCGAACTCAAAGTTGTTGATCTCCATATGGTCGTATGTGTAGGAATAATACGCCATAAATTCGTTTGCCTTGAAATTATCGGACTTAATGACGTTTACAAGGTCATTGAACAACTGCACGTCACGGTCTTTGGGAGAATAGGTATCAGCGGTATCCAGACCGTTGACATAGCGGTAACAGCGGCGTGCATCTTCCATCGTAATGCCGTCGCCCATGATGTCGGCTGCATAATATTCGGGGGTTCCGACAGCAGGTTTGGCTTCTGCGCCCGTGGCAAAAGCGAGAATTTTTTCATAATCGGACTGTTCTACCTTGCCGTTGCCGTCAATATCACCGTACAGACGGAACATGGTATCGGTATTTGTGCGCCCGGCGGCAAAGCCCTGCAGAGACAATCCGCAGAACAACATACAGATGCAAAGCACCGCGGCAAGGATCCTTCTTGTCTTTTTCATCAATAAAACCCCTGTTCTGAAGTAGAATATAGTCATATACATCATACCACACACGATCCCGTTTGTAAATATGTAAAAAATAAATTATTTGCATAAAATTTTTCCTTGCAATTATTAAAAATTGCAGTATAATAGAATTGTATATTTTGGGCTGTGTTTCTTGCGTACATCTGCAAAAAACAGCCACAGGGTTACGAAATGAAAGGAGCAAACAAAACAATGACCTACACGCATGAAGTTGAAAAAATGTGCCCGGTCGCAAAAGGCCCCAAGCACGGTCCCGCCCCCATTCCCGAAGAAGGCCGCTGGGTAAAATCCTGTGAAATCAAGGACATCAGCGGTTTTACACACGGTGTGGGCTGGTGTGCACCCCAGCAGG
>JAFQKN010000033.1 GCA_017396895.1 Clostridia bacterium | reverse complement strand
AACCGTCTTGTCATGAGCAGAGCCGTTCCCGGAGAAACATTCGGTGAATCACTATGTTTCCTGCAAAAGAGATCGCAGGTCTATATCATGGCTACCGAACAGACCGAGATTCTGTGGTTGCATTGTGATACCCTGTTCAATAATTCCGAATCTGATTTCGCCCTCAATATGCGCAACCGTTTTATTGCACTTCTGGCTTCACGCGCTCTGGATATGAATGACCGCATACAAATACTTTCAAAATATACGATCCGCGAAAAACTCATCACTTATTTTTCACAATGCAGCGCACGGGCCGCCGCTGATTCGTTTACAATTCCCCTCGACCGTGCTTCACTTGCCGCATACCTCGGAACCGAGCGCAGTGCACTCTCACGCGAGTTACACAAAATGAAAAATGAAAACATTATCACAATAGAAAAGAACAAAATTACTTTGATCCACCAAAAATAATATGGCTTTTGTTGCATCTGCAACATACTTTCTCATTCTTACCTGTTAATATATAGATGAAAGTTGAGATATACTTTACAGCTTATCATATTATTTAAGGAGCAAACAAAAAAATGAAAAAATCAATCGCACTTCTTCTTTCCGTTCTTATGATCTTCGGTATTTTTGCCGCATGTACAGACACCGTGACCGATCCGACTGAAACAAACATTCCGACAGACACCGCTACCGAATCGGCAACGGACGCTGTTACCGAAGCCTCAGAAGCAGACACGACCGATGCAGAGCCGATCCGCGTAGCCGGCATGAAAGGCCCGACCTCTATAGGAATGGTCAAGATCATGAAAGACAACACATCTACCGGTACTTACGACTTCACCATTGCCGGCACGGCAGATGAAATCGCTCCGAAACTCATCAAGGGCGAACTGGACATTGCCGCTGTTCCCGCGAACCTTGCAAGTGTTCTTTATAACAAAACAAACGGTGCGGTCAGCGTGCTTGCAATCAACACACTCGGCGTCCTTTATATCGTTGAAAAAGGTGAGACCGTTCAATCTCTGGCTGACTTGAAAGGCAAAACCATTTATGCAACAGGTAAAGGAACCACTCCCGAATACAGCCTTCGTTATCTTTTGACACAAAACGGTATTGATCCCGACAACGACGTAACGATTGAATTCCGCAGTGAAGCCACCGAGATCGTCAGCCTGCTTGCTTCTGCAGAAAACGGCATCGCAATGTTGCCCCAACCTTATGTTACAGTTGCATCCCAGAAAGTGGAAGGTCTGCGCGTTGCTGTCAGCCTGAATGACGAATGGAACAAACTTGACAACGGCAGTAAACTGGTAACAGGCGTTGTTGTCGCAAGAAATGACTTTATTGATAACAATCCGAAAGCAGTTACAGATTTCCTGGATGCATACAAAAACAGCGTCACTTTTGTAAATGAAAATGTGGAAACCGCAGCGGAATATGTTGAAGAATTTGAAATTTTCGCAGCAGCGGTTGCAAAAAAAGCAATTCCGCAGTGCAACATCGTGTTTATGAGTGATGCGCAAATGAAAGATGCTTTGCAGGCATACCTGACCGTCCTGCACACTCAAAATCCTGCTTCGATCGGAGGAGCATTGCCCGGTGAGGAATTCTACCGATAAGACGAAAAATACGATACTGAATATTGCAGCGATTCTGCTTGCTCTGTTTTTGTGGCAAGCAGCTTCGCTGTGGATAAAATCGGATGTTCTGATCGCTTCGCCTGTGCAGGTGATCGGACATCTGTTTCATTTATTGCAGACACCGACGTTTTTGACGACCGTTTTATGGTCAGCCGTACGAATCGTTGGCGGTTTTTTTATTGCATTGGCTGTTGCTGTCTTTTTATCCGCATTGGCAGGACGTTTCCCTGTTCTCGAAATATTCTTCCGACCGTTTCTGCTGACCGTCAAATCCGTCCCCGTTGCCTCTTTCATCGTTATCAGTTTGATCTGGCTCAGCGGAAACAAACTGTCTATCTTTATCTCATTTTTAATGGCCTTGCCGATCTTGTACAACAATCTCCTGCAAGGTTATAAAAGCACAGATAAAAAAATGATCGAATGTGCCGATCTGTTTGCTTTCTCCCCCTTCAAACGCTTTCTGCTCGTGCGTCTGCCTGCGGTCAAACCGTTTTTGTTTTCGGGTTGCTCAACGGGGCTCGGCCTTGCGTGGAAAGCAGGTGTTGCGGCAGAAGTGATCGGCATTCCAAGCGGCTCGATCGGTGAAATGCTGTACTATGCAAAATTGTACTTTGATTCCGCGGATCTTTTTGCATGGACACTTGTAATCGTCATTGTCAGCGTTTGCATCGAAAAACTGTTTTTACTGTTGCTCAAAGCAATATTTGCAGGATTGGAGAGAGCATTATGAGTATTATTGTCCGTAACCTCTGCAAATCGTTTGATGATAAAAACGTTCTTGTTCAATTTTGTGCAAACATCCCCCTACGACAAACAACGGCCGTGATGGGAGCATCCGGCATCGGAAAGACAACACTTGCAAATATCCTTTTGGGGTTTGAAAAAGCCGACGGTGGAGAGATCATAGGACTGCCCGATAAAAAGAGTGCGGTTTTTCAGGAGGACAGACTCAGTGAAAACTTTTCGGCTCTGGCAAACGTGCAGGCTGTTTGCAAAACCAAGCAGGCAAAGGCTAACGCCGCAGAACTTCTGTGTGAACTCGGATTGCAAAATGACATCAAAACCAAGGTCAGTTCCTTGAGTGGTGGCATGCGCAGACGCGTATCTCTCGCAAGAGCCCTGTGTGCGGAATATGATTTTTTGGTTCTCGATGAACCGTTCAAAGGCTTGGATGAAGCCACGAAAGCACTTGCAATGCGCACCGTAAAACAGCACACAAGCGGAAAAACGGTGCTTCTGATTACACACGAAAAAGAAACCGCCGATGCTTTGGCGGATCATATCATTGATTTTAATAAGGAGGACACTCACAATGGGTAAAATCGTTGCGATCGGCGGCGGATGCTACGATGACGGCGAAATCAAAAACATCATTGAAAAAATCGTTTCCATGACCGGCAAAGCGAATCCGAAGGCGGTATTTTTGCCGACGGCAAGTTTTGACAACTTTTCGGAAACCGACGGCGAGATTACGGCATTGAAAGAATGCGGTTGTTCGGTTGGCGTGTTACAACTGTCTGATGAAAACTTGACCGAAGAATACATTGCCGATACCATTCTTTCGGCAGATCTTATTTATGCCGGCGGCGGACATCTTGCATTTTTGATGAACACGTTCAAAAAAAGCAAAGCGGATGTATATCTCAAACAGGCATTTGAAAAAGGTATCGTTCTTTCGGGATACAGTTCGGGGGCGATGTGTTGGTTTGAACGCGGTTACGATGATTGCACCCCGGACGGCAGTTTTATTTATGTGGATTGTCTCGGTTTTCTTCCCGGCTGCAATTGTCCGCATTACGAAAATGAAAACTGGCACAAATTCTCTGTACGCGTAAGTGAGCAGAATTTGAGTGCAACCGCTTGCGACAACGGTGCCGCACTGATCTATGATGACGGTGCATGGTCAACCGTACACGGCAACGACGGCGGTGAAGTGTGGTTCTTTGACGCGACACAGAACCACAAAGAAATGAGTTTATCTGATGCCGATAACCTTGCTTACTTTCAGCGCGTTTTTAAATAAAATAACAAGCAAGAAAACGGCTTCGCCGTATGCCTGCGGCGACCGTTTTCGATTCGTCGCACGCCTAAGGGAAATCCCATTTCCCGTTCGGCGGGACATAAAATCTTTTTTGCTTTGCAGGAGGAATTTCCTGTAAAGCAAAAAAAGGTGATCTTCCTGCACGGAGGATCACCTTTTGTTTTCGTTCATTGAAGCATTACTGATTCATTTGCTTGTATTTTTCGCACCACGCACGGGCAATCAGTTCATGACCGAATGCCGTAGGATGCACGCCGTCCGACAGCCAGTAATCGGCCGGTGCTTTTTCACAAGCCTCATCAAACAGTTCCTGCAAGGGTAAAAAACCGATATTGAACTTCTCGGCGACTCTGCGAACAGCCTGTGCACGCAAGGCTACCTCCGACTGAAAATAATCAATATTTTCCGATGTAGCCGTACCCGGCAAAACAAACGGCTCCATAAGCATGATTTTGACCTGCGGACAGGCTTTTTGAATTTCATCTATCAGCAAAGAATACACCATTTCAAATTTATCGGCGGCAACGCCGTTCTGATTTCCGAGTTCATGCCATACATCATTCACCCCGATAAGAATGGAAAGAAAATCGGGATTCAGATTGATAAAATCCACCTTGATGCGCGCATACAGATCGACCACACGGTTTCCGCTGATGCCGCGATTGACAAAACGGTATTCTTCGGGGGCGTCCAAACCCATACGCGCAGTGACAAGATGCGGATAACCGAGACCGCGTTCATTTTCATTAGAGCGAGATCTGCCGACATCCGTTATGGAATCGCCTTGAAACAAAATCGTTTTCATAGAATTACCCTCCTTTTTCTTCCATATTAACACTTCCCGTTTGCACCGTCAACCACATTTTATAAAAGCGGATCATAATCTTGACAGGTTGCAATGCAGAACATATAATCAATTTAGAGGAGATGAGTATATGTATATTGAAAAATTCATTGCCATGCTGCCCAATGACGAACATCCGCTGTATGATATCGGCATCGTCTCCGATCTCGGCGTTGAATGGTGGAAAAATGAGAACGCAAACGAATGCAACAACAGCCATTCAGTAAGCAAAGCGTTCTTTGCCGCAGGCATCGGTATTCTGCGTGATCGCGGACAATTGAATTTACAGGACAAAGTGCTGTCCTTTTTTGATGCATCCGATTTACCGGATTGTATGGATGAAAGATGGCAGGAAGTGACGATAGAAAACTGCCTGCAACACAAAATGGGAATCGGCCCCGAATGCGGTCTTAAAGGGATTGATGATGCAACATCAAGAGAGAACATCGGTGATGATTTTCTTCGACATATTTTTTCAGTTGCCCTTCCCTTTGCTCCCGGGACTTTCAGACAGTATTCCGATGCAGCTTTTTATATACTTTCGCGTATCATCACGAAGGTGACAGGACAATATGCAGACAGATTTCTTCTTAAAGAATTGCTCAACCCGATCGGATTCCATGAATGCGCATTCGGCCTGTGTCCGATGGGTTATCCGATCGCAGGAGGCGGTTTTTATGCACGCAGTGACGACGTAGCAAGACTCGGTTACTTATATGCCAACGGCGGCGTTTGGAACGGCAGTCAGATCGTCTCAAAAGAATGGATCGAACTTTCAGCCGCCAATGACTATGCATGGACACCGTTCAGAGACACTGACATTTTTGTAAAAACAGGCGGTCGCGGGCAAATGGTTGCCTATTCGCGATCCAAAAAGATCGGCATTTCGTGGCACGGTTGTTGCGCAACAGGCGGCAATGACCGCAATGACAGATACCTCGAAGCATTTGAAAAACTCTTACAGGAAATATAAGCAGACAAAAAAGCACCCCAACCGGGTGCTTTTTATATACGCAGAAGCAATGAAATCAAATAAAGGATGCCGAACAGAATCGGCTGATGTGCAAGATAAAACCACAGTGAATAGCGGCCGATGAACGACAACGGTCTGCAATCCAAGGCAAAAAGATGACGAACCTTTTCGCGTTTTTGCAAAAACGTCCACAGATAATAGCCTGCAAAATACAGAAAAAGCCACGGAATCAGTGGAAAATAATCCGATGAAACAAAGTCAGCGGGCGGAAAACCCAAAATCCCGGTCAGCATATTTGCATACAATGATTGCGGAAAATATCCGATTGCAAACGGTGCAATACCGACTTTTCCGTAAGCGGCTTGAAACGTCATCAAAAAACAAATAAACAGGATTGCGGCAATCGGAAGCGGATTTTTCGGCATCGGCAATTTTTTGACAAGCTGCGCAAAAAGACCGGCAACACCCATAAAACTCAACACACCAAACACGACAGGCTGTTGCGGCATAAACAAATGTGAAAAAACGGATAAAAGAATTCCGAGTATCAGCAACAACAAAGAGCGCGCAGTTTGTTTTTTTCCGAAATGCTCACAGATGCCGGCCAATGCGACAAAAAGCATACACCCGATATCACGAACAACAAGCACGGCTTGCATTGCGGCTTCGCTGACCGAAAACAAACCGAACACATACACACAGTCAAAAAGGGCATGGTACACCACCATGCCCGCAATGCAAAGTCCGCGGACGGTATCGAGTAAATGATACCGTCCGTTTTTAGTCTTACGCAGTTTCATCAGATATCGTAAAACGATACACCCTGCAAGGATGCACACAGAAACTTTCTGACGTCTTCAAACACACGATCTCTGTCGTCTTCCTGCAGAATTTCATGTCGGTCGGTCGGATACAGGATCACAACAGGATCAAAACCTGCATTGACCAGTTGATCGGAAAGATCCAACACACCTTTACCGTTCATACCGATCGGATCTTTTGCACCGGAAATAAGCATGATCGGCAGTTCGGGACAGAGTTTTTCCGCCCATTTCGGATCACTGCCTTTCATACCGATCACGGCAACGTTTTTGGTGCCGCCGTTTTGCAGATCAAAACCGCACAAAGGATCATTACGGTAGTTCTCACGGTTTTCGGCATTAGCGGAAAGCCATGAAAGCGGATCATCTTCACCGTACATTCTCGAAGACACTTTTCCCGTCAGCGTATTGAAGAAGTTCATCTGCGTTCCTCTTGCATTCAAGCGGCTGAACACATCATCGATCGCGCCGTCAAACATGGAAGCAACAGCAGGCAGAAGTCCCGTTCCGCAGAGGATCAACCCGGCCAGTTCATGTCCGAAGTTTTCCGCGTAAATTTTTGCAAGAAATGAGCCGAGACTGTGACCGAACAGAAAATACGGCAAATCCGCATAGCGTTTGTGCATGATCTTATAAAGGGTGTTCATGTCACGCACCATGTAAACATAGCCATCGTTTTCGTCTATATATCCCAATTCCGTTTCATCATTCACACTTTTACCGTGACCGATGTGATCGTTTCCGCACACAACAAAACCGAACTGCGTCAAATAAGAAGCAAATTCGTCATAACGGCCGATGTGCTCAACCACACCGTGTGCAATCTGCAACACTGCAACGGGTGTAACGGAATCATCCTGCCAGATCAACGTTCGTATCATATTTCTTCCGTTGGCGGAAGAATAATACGCTTCTTTTCTGATAACAGCCATTTTTCGGCCTCCTCAATAAATCAATCAAACATATAAACACGGCATTCATAGGGTTGCAGGCAGAAACCGTTGCCGTAAAGGGTTTCAATGTCATAATTGGTCATCATCAGTTTGCCGTCTGCAATGTTGAAGCCTTCAGGGGCGGTGAATTTGATAGGTTCTTCACTGAACGAACAGGCCACAAGCATACGTTTGCCGTCCAAAGAGCGTGAATAGCAGAACAGCTTATCGCTTTCGTGGAAGTGTTCTTCATAGTCACCGTAAATAACAATGTCATTCTCTTTTCTGAACTTCAAGAGTTTGCGATAGTAATTCAAAATGGAGTTTTCATCGTTTTCCTGTGCGGCAACATTGATTTCTTTATAGTTTTCATTGATAAAGAACCAAGGCTTGTCAGCCGTAGTAAAGCCTGCGTTCTTTTCGGCAGACCATTGTACGGGCGTTCTTGCATTGTCGCGGGAAGCATAATTCGCCAGTTCCAACGCTTTCTTTTCACCCATAATGGCCTTTGCAACACCATAGTTATTGATGGTGGAAACATCCACGTAATCATCAATGGAATTAAGTCTGATATTGGTCATACCGATTTCCTGCCCCTGATAAATGAAGGGCGTACCGGATTGACAAATGTACATGGTTGCAAGCATTTTCGCGCTTGCTTCCCTGTATTTCAAACTACCGTAGCGGTTAACGATTCGCGGCTGATCGTGATTTTCAATGTAGTTGGCATTCCATGCAATGCCGTGCAGACCTTTCTGCCAACGGGTGTAGACCTTCTTCAGTTTTTTCAGACTGAACGGAGTTTTGAACCAACTGTAGAACATACAGTCAGCAGCCATGTGCTCAAAGTGGAACATCATATTCAACTGCTGTTTCGGCCCTTCCTTAATGTGATGCAAAGCTTTCTTGATGGTCATCATCGGTGCCTCACCGACGGTCATGCAATCATACTTGCTCAAAACATCATCTTTGAATTCCTGCAAATATTCATCAAGATGCGGCCCGCCCATGTAATGTTCCATACCGGTTGCAACGGGGAACCAATACGGGCTTGAGGGCAGACCTTCGGTCTTGGAAATAAAGGTAATAACATCTTCACGGAAACCGTCAACACCCATATCAAGCCAATAACGCATGATATCCTTAACTTCTTCACGCACCTTGGGATTGTCCATATTCAAGTCGGGCTGTTCAACGGCGAACAGATGCAGATAGTATTCCCCTGTTTGCTTATCATATTCCCATGCGGGACCTGCAAAGGTACTCATCCAGTTGTTCGGACGTCTTTTACCCTTTCCCTTGCGCCAGAAATAATAATCATAATACGGGCTGTCCTTGCCCTTTTTGCTTTCAAGGAACCACTGATGCTGATTGGATGTGTGGTTCACAACAAGATCCATAATAACCTTGAGTCCGCGTTTGTGCGCTTCGTCAAGAACGGTCTTGAATTCTTCCAAAGTACCGTATTCGGGCTGAATGTCACGATAATCGGCAATATCATAACCGTAGTCAGCCTGCGGAGATTTATAGAGGGGCGAAAACCAAATCGCATCCACCCCGAGACTCTTGATGTAATCCAATTTGGAAAGAACGCCTTTCAGGTCACCGATCCCGTCACCGTTTCCGTCACAGAAAGAACGCGGCCATACCTGATAAACTGCCATTTCTTTCCACCAAGTTCTTTTGATCTCAGACATAGAAATTTCCTCCTTAAATATAAAGACTGAGTTCCCCTAAACTCTTGAATGCGCCCGTAGCGCGAATTTCCGACTTTTCATACAGTTCGGGACTTGTGACACCGGTATACACCAAAGCGGTTTTCAAACCGTTCATGGAACCGATGGCAATATCCGTCTCAAGCCTGTCTCCGACAAATGCAATCTCCTCACGCTTGCATCCGATTTTATTACAGACATAATCGACCGTAAATGCATAGGGCTTGCCCATAATAAGATCGGGTTCTCTGCCCGTGGATGCTGCAAACATGGCGATCATGGAACCCGTGTCCAACATAAAACCGTCTTTCATCGGACAGTTTTTGTCGGGATGCGTAGCGATGTATTCCTTACCGTCTGCAATAAAAAGTGCAGCTTTGCGGATTTTCTCATAAGTTAGCGTGGTGTCAAACCCGAGAACAACAATATCGGGATTTTCATCGTCAAACGGTATACCCGCTTCAACAAAATCCGCCGTCATATTCTCGTTGCCGAGAAGATACACAGTTTTGCCCGGACGGTTGCGTTTGATAAAGTCAATGCAGACATGGGAAGAAATGATAATATCGTCTTTGCCGGCGGGATAGCCTAAGCGATTGAGTTTTTCGGCAATCTTCCCTGCTTCGTGTGAGGAATTGTTGGTGAAAAAAAAGAAGCGTTTTCCCTTTTCCTTGACCGCTTTTGCAAAATCAAGTGCACCGTCCAACAACTCATCACCGAGATAAAACGTGCCGTCCATATCGACAATAAAACATTGAATATCGGAATAAATTGATTGATCCATGATTTCTACCTCTCTTTTAAGAACATCTTACCAAAAATTCATGCAACTGTCAATGCAGTCTTTTTTTATTTTAGACTTGATTTTTTTATAAATTATGTTATACTTTATTGGAAACGCGATGAACGGGAGAGTAACCGTATTGTTTGTCTGCAGAGAAGATCGCCGCGGCTGAAAGCGATCCGACACGCATACGGCGAAGTTCACCCGGAAGCGGCACGCTGAAACCGCAGTAGGCGCAGACGGCTGACCACCGTTACAGGGTTCAAAGAGTGCTTGCCGAAAGAACGGCAGGAATTCGGGTGGTACCGCGAAGCCTAACTTCGTCCCGATGCGGGACGGAGTTTATTTTTTTAGGAGGATAATAAATATGATCGCAAAAACGCAACAGATCAAATCTGCATTCGATGAAAAACTGTCTGCGATTCAGTCCAGTGCTGAAATTGAAGCACTGCGCATTGAATTCATGGGCAAAAAAGGGCAGATCGCCGCATTGATGACGGAACTTAAAAATGTGCCCAATGAACAAAAAAAAGAAGTCGGACAGCTTATCAACGAACTCAAACAGTACGTTGAATCCGCCATGCAGGAAAAACTTGCCGCCCTTAAAAAAGCGGAAGAAGAAGCTCTTATCAATGCTACCGAAAGTTACGATGAATCTCTGCCTATGACACAGGAAGAAGGTTCCTATCATCCGATCACGCTGGTCCAGCGTGAACTGGAAGACATCTTCACCAGCATGGGCTTCCACATTGAAGACTATTCCGAGATCACGGACGATTTCAACTGCTTCGAAGCACTTAACATCCCGAAGCACCACCCTGCCCGCGATATGCAGGATACATATTACCTGAGCAGCGGTCAGTTGCTCAAAACCCACACCAGTGCCGCACAGAACACCATTATGAAGAAATACGGTGCCCCCGTAAGAGCCATCTTCCCCGGTCGTTGCTTCAGAAACGAAAAAATCGATGCCTGCCACGAAAACACCTTCTTCCAGATGGAAGGATTGATGATCGACGAGGGCATTTCCATCTCCAACCTTATTTATTTCATGAAGACCATGCTTTCGGAAGTCTTTAAACGCGACATCAAGGTTCGTCTGCGTCCCGGATTCTTCCCGTTCGTGGAACCCGGTTTTGAACTTGACATTCAATGCCTGATCTGCAACGGTGACGGTTGCCCGTCCTGCAAGAACTCAGGTTGGCTGGAACTTTGCCCCTGCGGTATGATCCACCCCAACGTGCTCAAATACGGCGGCATTGACACCGAAAAATACACCGGCTTTGCTTTCGGTCTCGGTCTTACCCGTCTTGCCATGATGAAATACGGCATCAAAGATATCCGTGTGTTCAATGAAGGCAACCTGAAAGCTTTGTCTCAGTTCAATGACAAATAAGGAGGTATGAGAAAATGTTTGTTTCTATGAATTGGATTCGCGATTATGTGAATCTCGACGGTCTGGATATTGAAAATCTCATCCACCGCTTCACGCTTGCCACTGCAGAAGTGGAAGATATTATTTATAAAGGCAAAGAACTGCGCGATGTGGTCGTCGGTGAGATCGTTTCCATTGAAAACCACCCCGACTCCAAAAAACTGCATCTGCTGAAAGTGGACGGCGGCGACCGCATTTACGACGTTGTCTGCGGCGCACCGAACGTATTTTTGAATGCAAAGATCCCCTTTGTAAAAGCCGGCGGCAGTGTGCCCGGCATGGAGATCAAAAAGTGCAAAGTAGCCGGTTTTGATTCTGAGGGTATGTGCTGTTCGGAAAGTGAGCTGGGCATCAGTGACGATCATTCCGGTCTTATGATTCTCGACAGCAGTTTTGTCAACGGTACATCCGTCAAAGACATCATGCCCATTGACGATATTATTTTTGAGGTTGACAACAAGTCACTGACCAACCGCCCTGACCTTTGGGGCCATTACGGCATTGCACGCGAATTTTCCGCACTGACGGGCAGAGAACTCAAACCTCTGACACTGGGCGATCTTTCCTGTGACAGCGACTATGCCGTTCCCGTGACTGTCGGCCGCGAAGACCTTGTTTACAGATATTCCTGCATCCGCATGGATAACATCAACCGTTCAACAAGTCCGGATTATATCCGTATCCGTTTGTTCTATTGCGGAATGCGTTCGATCAATCTGTTGGCAGATATCACAAATTATGTCATGCTTGAGATCGGCCAGCCCACGCACGCTTTTGATGCAACGCAGATCGATCACATCCGCATTGACACCCCTGCAGAGGATATGAAGTTCACAACACTCGATGAAACAGAACGTGAGATCGACACCAATACACTTATGATCTGGAACAACGACACCCCCGTCGCGGTTGCAGGAATCATGGGCGGTCTGGATTCCGAAATCGTAGACAAGAGCAACTCCGTGGTACTTGAATCTGCAAACTTCGACGGTATCTGCGTCAGAAAATCCTCCTCCCGTCTCGGCCTGCGTACGGATGCAAGCGCAAGATACGAAAAAATGCTGGATCCGGAACTTACCATGACCGCCATCGGCAGATTCGTGCACCTTGTAAAAGAATGTGACGAAAACGCTGTTGTTTCTTCCCTTGTAACAGACGTCTATGTGCGCCGTTACGAAACCATTACGATCTCTTTCGACAAGGCTTACGTTGACCGTTACACAGGCATTGACATCACAAGCGACCGCATTTATGACACACTGGTTGCCCTCGGATTCATCGTTGACCGTCAGGGCGATGCATTTACCGTGACCGTTCCTTCCTGGAGAGCCACAAAGGATGTTACCCTCAAAGCAGATATCATTGAAGAAATCACCAGAATTTACGGATATGATAACTTTGAGATCACCACCACGTCCAGCAACCTCTTCCCTGTCCGCAAAGCAGTGTCCAAGACAGAAGACAATACGATCAAAGATATTCTCGTCAAGAAGTTTGCCGCACATGAAGTGCATTCTTACATTTGGTGCGACGGTATCAAATACAAAAAACTCGGCATTGAAATTGAAGACAACGTCCGTATTCTGAACATTGCGTCTCCCGAAAACAGCGTCATCCGCAACTCCATGCTGCCGACTTTGCTCAGTTACACCTATGAGAACAAGGGATACGCAGACAGTTACACACTGTTTGAAATCGGCAGAGTGGTAGACGGAACAAAAGAAAACGGATACTGCGACGAAGTTCGCCGCTTAGGTCTTGTTTCATTTGACAAAACCGCCGGAGAAAAAACCGTATACTTCAACTGTGTTGCCATTGTCAGAAAACTCTTTGCAGATCTTAAACACCGCAACGTGCAGTTTGAAAAGATCACCCCTGAACACAACTGGCAACACCCCAGAAACACATCTGCCATTCTCTGTGACGGTGTAAAATGCGGCATTATCTGCACACTGCATCCTACCAATGCCGCAAAACTCGACAAAAAGGGCTATGCCGTCTGCGTAGAATTGGATCTGGAAGCATTCAACAGCATTCAGCCTGCCGCCGTCAGTTTCGATGCACCGAGCGCATACCCCGGCATTGATTATGACCTTTCTCTGGTACTTACCGACAACAAACGATTCAGTGAGATCGCAAAAGCATGGGAAAGCCTGCAGATCGCAGAACTTAAAAATGTAAGCCTTGTTGACACCTACGAGGCAGAAGGTCTCAAGAGCATTACGGTAAGACTCAGTTTTTCATCCTGCGAACACACCCTTGCAATGGATGAGATTCAGGCAAACATTGATGCCGTCCTTAGCAATCTCAAGGAAATGGGCATCACACTCAGAACTTAAATCACAAGCAACATAAATAATCAAGCAGGGAAACCGATCCAAACGGCTTCCCTGCTTATTATTTCATATTCAATTATGCAAGTTTGAACCAGACGAGCATATCGCAATCACTACGGTTTGCAAAACCGAAATACGGGATAAATTTTGCCGTGATCTCCTGTGTTTTCATCTGTTCAACAGGTCTATACAGACAGTTACATCCGTTTATATCGCTGCGAACGGCTTTTACCTGAATGACATTTGCACCGAAGAATTCATCAAATTCGACTTCAAATTCTGCATTTCTGCAAACTGCAATATCACGAAGATTGTCACCGTTGTCTTCTTCTTCCAGACAATACACAATGGGGCCTGCCTGCAAAGCGAATCTGCCGTTGTCGGCAAAGACAAGCGGATGTGCGGCAATGATGCGCGGTGTCATATCGAACTGAACTTCCAGTTCAAAGGTATCTGCATCCGCGTCAAAAACTGCATATCCCTTTTCAATCGAATAAGGCTTATTGAACTTTGTATGAATGCTCCAGGAAGGAATACGAACACAAAGTTTTTTTCCGTTCAATCCGCAAACTGTCAACAGAACACGACCGTCATTGGGATACATCGTTTTCTGCGCGATTGTCACATCGTTGTCACCGACATGAAACGCGGCATTACTTTGCGCAAACTGATGAACATACAGGTGATCGGCATCCGTAGAATACATATAATCACCGAAAGCGGCAATGAAACGTGTTACATTGGGCGGGCAACACGAACAACTGAAAACTTCCTGCCTGCGGGTAATGGGAAAGCGTTGTTTAGCATTATTGGATGTGTGGCGTCCCTTTTCAGCACGCAGAATTTCAAGCGGATTCTCATAGAAAAATGCCTTTCCATCCAGAGAAAGTCCCGAAAGGAAACCGTTGTAAAACACACGCTCAACCGTATCGGCGTATTTTGCATCCATGTCAATTTCTTTCAGACGGTTTGCAAACATCGCAAGACTGATTGCCGCACAGGTTTCAGCATAGGCAATATCATTCTGCAGATCATAGTCCAAAGTAAACGCTTCACCCTCATGCGCAGAACCGATACCACCCGTGATATACATTCTTTTTTGTGTGATATTATCAAACAATGCCTTACAGGCAACAAGCAAAGATTCATCTTGCGTTTCATTTGCCACATCCGCCATGCCGCTGTAAAGATAGCAAGCACGGACGGAATGGCCTTCGGCAGTTCGCTGTTCACGCACAGGCTGATGACTTTGATTGTAACGCGTATTGCACCAGGATGTGATCGGAAGTGTTTCCTTGCCGCGTTCATCAATAAAGAATTTTGCAAGATCAAGAAAACGCTTTTCTCCCGTACAACGGTAGAGTTTCACAAGTGCCAACTCTATTTCTTCATGTCCGGGCGTTGCAAACTGTGCACTTTTTTCTTCAACAAACACTTTTGCGATATAATCCATGTATTTGCACATCAAGCGCAAAAACTTATCCTTGCCCGTTGTTTCATAATATGCAACAGCAGCCTCCGTAAGGTGACCGGCACAGTAAAGCTCGTGCGCATCTCGGTTCTGCCAACGCCCATCGGGTTCGCACACGGTAAAGAAAATATTGAAATATCCGTCTGCACCTTGATGTTGTTCGATCAGATCGATCACACCATCCACACGTTTTTCAAGTTCCGCATCGGGATTTTT
>JAFQKN010000032.1 GCA_017396895.1 Clostridia bacterium | reverse complement strand
TGATCACCGAGTTTCGGTCCTCTGCCCAACGGTTCAATGCCGTAAATGTCAACGGGATCATTCAAAAAACCTGCAAACAGGCCAGCGGCATTGGATCCGCCGCCGACACACGCAACGATGGCGCTCGGCAGATGGCCGGTCATATCCACAAACTGTTCTCTCGCTTCAATGCCGACAACACTTTGGAAATCGCGCACCATCATCGGGAACGGATGCGGGCCGAGCACGGAACCGATGCAGTAAATGCTGTCTTTGTATTCCTTGCTGTAGGCATCAAAAGCGGCATCGACCGCTTCTTTGAGCGTCTGCAGACCGTGTGTGACCTCAACGACATTTGCGCCGAGAATCTTCATTCTTGCAACATTGGGAGCCTGTTTTTTAATGTCCACAGTGCCCATATAAATGTCGCATTCAAGACCGAAATAAGCGGCGGCCGTCGCCAATGCGACACCGTGCTGGCCTGCGCCTGTTTCGGCAATGACCTTTTTCTTGCCCATGTATTTTGCCAGCAATGCCTCGCCCATGCAGTGATTGAGTTTGTGTGCACCCGAATGATTCAGGTCTTCACGTTTTGCATATAATTGCACTTTTCCGCCGAGTGCATCGGACAGTCTTTCCAGATGGCTGACGGGTGTGGGACGTCCCTGGAATTCCTTGCGGATACGACGCAGTTCCGCAATGAATTTACGTGACTGACAAATGGAAAAATAGGCTTCCGTGATCTCTGCCATGGCGTTTTTCAGTTTTTCGTCAATGTAAACGCCGCCGTATTTTCCGAAGTAACCGTCCTTGTCGGGATAGTTGTTGAAATAAGTATCAAAATCAATTCCGTTGTATATCATAATTGTATCCTCCGATTGTATATAAATTCAGTTTTTAATTATAATTATGCATCAAACACACCATCGTTTGGTCAATAAAAACATTCGTTTCACGCTCCAAAAAAAAGAATCCCTGACAGACAAATACGCTGTCAAGGACGAATCAAATCATTCGCGGTGCCACCTTGATTCACGGTAAAACCGTGCACTTTGCGGAATACTGACATATCCCCGGTAACTGACGCATACCTTCGCGTTGCAGAATACTCGGTTCGGAAAAGAACCTTTGACTGCACCCTCAGCGGCCCATTTGATGACTTGTTTTTCACCCGACTCACAGCAACACGGGCTCTCTGTAGAAGCATGATCATCTTTACTTCCGCATCAACGGTTTATATGAAATTATCAGTATTATATCACCGTAATTTTCTTATGTCAACATATTTTTGCAAGCAAAATGCTTATTTTAGCGAAACACTTATTTTCCCTTTTGTTTTTTGTACGTCATTTTTTTACTTTCGATCTCACCGACCCATGAATCAGCCGATGTATCCGTCCTATAGGTTGAACGGAATGCCGTGCCGAAGGAGGATGAAAACCGTGAATCTGTCGAAAGAGGCATAAAACGGTTTTGCGCAAAAACGAAATGTTCCACCAACGGAACATCGATCGTTTGCAAGGCGTCCGCAACGATCTTGGTTGCACGGTGATCGCCCACGGACGGTTTCAAATCTCCGCTGGGATGGTTGTGCGCAAGAATAACACTGCTTGCATTCGAAATGATCACTTCCGTCAGGATACGGCGAACATCAAGTTCCACTTTCAGTTGATTCCCCTCGGCAAGCAAAACACAACGCTTGACGCGGTTGCCGCTGTCAAGACACAACATATACAGCAATTCATGGTCTACGCCCGTAAACTTAGGAAAGAGAATATCCACCGCTTCATCAAGATTTTTCAATCCTCTGTAATCATTGGTTTGACTCTGCACGTACATACGAAACACCGCAGGCAACATCGACAAAAATAAGGCCGTTTCACGACCGACACCGTGCACGCGCATCAAAGCCTGCGGCGAAGCGTCCAACACACCCGCAAACGAACCGAATTCATCGAGCAAACGGTGACCGGTATCATTTGTATCGGCTCTGGGAATGGTATAAAACAGCAACAACTCCAACAAATTATGCGGCTCAAAATGCTCCAATCCTTCCAGTTCCGCACGTTTTTTCAACCTTTTCCTGTGGCCGCTGTGGTCAACGGGAGGGATCGGTCTTTTGTTCTGTTTTTCAGTTGCCATAATATATCCTCCGCATTTCACTTGCAATTTTTTCTTTTATGGTGTATGGTAAAGTGTGGTGATAAAAGTGAAAACATTTACAATCGGCACGAACGATGCCGACCAAAGATTTGATAAATTTATAACCAAAACCGTCCCCCGCCTTCCGCAATCGTTGCTTTATAAGTATTTACGTACAAAACGCATCAAACTCAACGGCAAAAAAGCGGAGATCTCCACACGCTTAAAAGCGGGTGACATTGTGGAAATGTATATCAACGACGAGTTTTTTGCACCTGTCGAAGAACGGTATTCGTTTCTGTCGGCAGGAAAACAATTGGATATTCTGTATGAAGATGAGAATATTCTGCTGTTGGATAAAAAGGTCGGTTTGCTGTCACACCCGGACGAGGGCGAATACAACGATACGCTGATCACACGTGTGCAAAGATATTTGTATGAAAAGGGAGAATACGACCCGAAAGCCGAACACTCCTTCGCGCCTGCCCTTGCAAACCGCATCGACCGCAACACGGGCGGCATTGTGATCGCGGCAAAGAATGCGGAGTCACTGCGCATTCTCAATGAAAAGATCCGCGACAGAGAGATCCGGAAGTTTTATCTCTGCATTCTCATCGGTACGCCGAAAAAGAAAGAAGACACCATGACCGGTTACATCGTCAAAGATGAAAAGAAAAACAAGGTAACCGTGTTTTCTTCTCCGCAACCGAACGGACGAAGCATTCGTACAAAATACAAAGTACTGGACAGCAAATACGGTCTTTCACTGACCGAAGTGGATCTGCTCACAGGGCGCACCCATCAGATCCGTGCGCATTTTGCGTCCATCGGTTGTCCGCTGTTGGGCGACGGCAAATACGGTACAAATGAGCAAAACAAAAAGTTCGGCGGCTACAAAAAACAGTGTTTGTATTCCTACAAAACAGTGTTTTCATTTACCACGGATGCAGGGATCCTCAACTATCTCAACGGAAAAACCGTGACAGCCCCCGATGTTTGGTTCCGCACCGCTTTTTATGACGGCACATTGTTAAAATAATCCGCAACCGGAGATTCAGTTCTCCGGTTTTATCATTTCACGGAACTGCGCTTCGTCGATCACGCGCACACCCAGTTGCGTGGCTTTCTGCAACTTACTGCCTGCGGCTTCGCCTGCAAGCACAATGCTCGTTTTCTTTGAAACGGATGAAGATACTTTTCCGCCGAAATTTTCAATGATCGCCGCGGCTTCATCACGTGTATACGTAGGCAAAGTCCCCGTCAGAACAAAGGTCATGCCTGCAAAACGGGTATCGGTCACTTCCGTTTTGCTTGTCATATTAACACCCAGTTCGCTGAGTTCTGCAATGAGTGCCTGTGCGCTGTCCAGTGCAAAATAATCCGTTACGGACTTTGCCATCACGGCACCGAAGCCTTCAATGGTACAAAATGCCTGTTCATCGGCCTCCATGATCTTTTCCATACTGCCGAAATGACCTGCCAGCAATTTTGCCGCCTTGGCACCGATGTGACGGATGCCCAAGGCAAACAAGAGTTTGGACAAATCGTTTTCCTTTGATTTTTCAGCCGCGGCCAAAAAATTGGCGGCTGATTTTTCGCCCATACCGTCCAAGGATGCGATCTGTGCGGCATCCAGTCTGTAAAGGTCGGCCGCCGTGCGGATCATGCCGAGATTGACAAAGGTTTCAATGTTTGCTTCGCCCAAGCCTTCAATATCCATGGCATCGCGCGAGCAAAAATGAATGATATTACGAAGCAACTGTGCCGGACAGTCGGGATTGACGCAACGAACAGCCGCTTCGCCGGCTTCCCTTGTTACGGGCGCACCGCATGACGGACAGGTACCGGGCATACAAAACGGCTGTGCATTCTCTCCGCGTGCGGTCACACGGATGACTTCGGGGATGATATCCCCCGCCTTGCTGACAAGGATCGTATCCCCGATGCGCACGTCCTTTTCACGAATATAATCTTCATTGTGCAAACTGGCTCTCGCGACGGTGGAGCCTGCCAACAAAACAGGATCGAAAACAGCCGTTGGTGTCAGCACACCCGTTCGTCCGACCGTGATCTCAATATCACGCACCACGGTCTGCTTTTCTTCGGGGGGATATTTGAACGCAACTGCCCATTTGGGAAATTTTGCGGTACTGCCGAGCAAACGGCGATTTTCAAAATCATCCACTTTAATAACGGCTCCGTCAATATCAAACGGTAAGTCTTTGCGTTTTTCACCGATCAAACGGATGTGCGAAACGGCTTTTTCCATGGAATCCACCCGTACACGGTGCGGCACCACGGCAAAACCGAGTTCTTCAAGAAAATCAAGGGATTGCTGGTGGGAAGCCGGCGTTTCGCCCTCGATCTGCTGAATGTTGAATACAAAGATATCAAGATTGCGCTGTGCGGTGACAGCGGGATTTTTCTGACGCAGACTGCCTGCGGCGGCATTGCGGGGATTTTTAAAAGGTTTCCCGCCGTTCAGTTCCTGTTCTTCACATAAAGCGGCAAACACGGCACGGGACATATACACTTCTCCGCGCACTTCCAAAAACGGGATCTCTTTTTTCAGTTTCAGCGGAATGCTTTTGACAGTGCGCAAATTGGCGGTCACATCTTCCCCCACATCACCGTCACCGCGTGTGGAACCTCTGACCAACACACCGTTTTCATATTCCAAAGACACGGAAAGGCCGTCGATCTTGGGTTCAACGGTATAAAATGCATTTTCAACCGTTTCATGTACGCGGCGGTCAAAATCATAGAGTTCATCTTCCGAAAAAGCGTCCTGCAGACTCTCCATGCGTACGCGATGTTCAACGGGTGTAAACAGCGTATCCGCACTGCCTCCGACACGGTGCGTAGGTGAATCCGCAGTCAGAAGTTCCGGATATTGCGTTTCCAATGCCTGCAATTCGCGCATGAGCATATCATACTCATAATCGGATATGTCGCTTTCATTGTCGGTGTAATATCGCTGAATATGATAGTTGAGTGTTGCCCGCAATTCCTGCGCTCTTTGTTTTGCTTTTTCAAAATCCGTCATTTTACAGTATCTCCGTTTGGGTTAGAATGATCTTTGCTGTTAGCATACCACATTTTTTATTTTTTGTACAGCACTTATTGAATTATCTCAAAAAAAACATTATAATTGCTTTATCGTATACAGCAGAAAGGGGTTTCTCTATGCTCATATTAACACCCGAACAGATCCGTAAAGCCGAGCAGGATGCAAACGGCAACGGCTTATCCTATGCAGAAATGATGGAAAATGCAGGACGCGGTTGTGCCCGACACATACAGAACAACTACGCCCCATGTAAAACCGTTGTTTTGTGCGGTCGCGGTAAAAACGGCGGGGACGGCTACGTGATCGCAAGATATCTGCATCAGGCAGGTTTTGCCGTTTCGCTTTGCAATGTTTTTGACGGAGAAACCGACTCTCTTTCCGCATCCATGCGCGCACAGTTGCCATCGGATATACAGCAAGCCGACCTGCAGAATCTACAACAGGCCGATATCATCATTGATGCCGTATTCGGGATCGGTTTCCACGGGCAGATACCCGAAACGGTCGCAACATGGTTACAGGCCGCAAACCAAACGCAGGCCGCACGCATTGCAATTGACGTACCCAGTGGTCTGAATACGGATCATTGCGACGGAAAACCGTATTTTCATGCAGATGAAACACTGACCATGCTGTGCTACAAACCCGTACACGCTTACAAACCCTTTGCGTCTCTGTGCGGAAAAATCACGGTCATTCCGATCGGTTTCGGTGTTGATACGATCGATCCCGCCCTCAAAACAACCAATCTCACGCAGGACGGCGATATTGCCGCCATGTTCAAAAAACGCCCCTATAACGCACACAAAGGCAGTAACGGACACGCTCTTTTGCTCATGGGCAGCCGCAATATGCCCGGTGCCGCCGTCATGGCCTGCAAAGGGGCACTTTCAAGCGGTGCAGGTCTTGTCACCCTTGCATTCCCCGATGCCGCATACAATGCAGTGACCGCACACCTGACCGAATGCATCCTGCAACCGCTGAAAAGCGATGCAAACGGCAGTCTTGCCGCTGAAAATGCTCAATATCTGGCGGCGGTCTGCAACAATTACACCTGCATTGCCGTCGGATGCGGACTCACACAGGAAAAAGGAGCAGAAGAATGTCTGCTTGCCCTGTTAAAGAACTACACGGGTAAATTGCTCATTGATGCGGACGGAATAAATATTTTATCGCGGCATATAGATTGTATGAGCCGATCGAAAGCGGAACTCATTCTCACACCGCATCCGGGTGAAATGGCAAGGCTGACGGGCACAAGTATACCGCTTGTCAATGCCGCGCGTGAAGAATATGCCCGTCAATTTGCCGTCAGCCATAACTGCACGCTCGTTCTCAAAGGAGCCAACACGGTAGTGGCAGACAAAAACGGAAATGTGTTCATCAATCCCACGGGCAATCCCGGCATGGCCAGAGGCGGCAGCGGTGACCTGCTGGCAGGTATGAGTGCGGCACTGCTTGCCCAAGGTCTGTCTGCCCTTGATGCGGCACGCGCAGGGGTGTATCTGCACGGGCTGTGCGGTGACATTGCGGCAGAGCAATACACCGAATATGCCGCAACGGTAGCGAGAATAACGGATTGTATTCCGCAGGCGTTTTCGAGGCTGATAAACGGATAAAGGTTGATTTATTGTGCGTATTGCGGTTTTGTTGCTCCTGTTGTGCGGTTTGTGTTCCTGTTCGTTCGATCAGCGTCCGGCGCAGATCCGATGTGAACCGATCACTCATTTTTCATGCAGGACGGACTGCACGCAGGCAGACGAAACCTTTGCATTTGCAACGGAATGCGAAAACGGCGAGATACGAATAAGCGTTCTGCAACCCGAAGATCTGCAAGGTGTTTGCTTCATCAGTGATTCTCAAAACAGCATTGCGGTGGATGCAAACGGGCTGACCGATGTTTTTGCACTTGCTTCATTCACCGAGCATTCTCCGATCCGTTTGCTGATGCAGGGAATACGGGCCTTTTTATACACCGGCACCGAAACACTGACCGCCTGTGCAGACGGTACGTTTTCAGCACAAAAACAGGTTGACGGACAGATCGCTTCGGCCGTATTTTCCGAAAACGGGCAACTTTTGCGCCTGCATTTTCCGAACTCGGAAACGGAATTCACATTTGTCGATTTTTAGTCTTGCAAAAACGACAACGATGTGTTATAGTATCAATAATGTCTTTTTGAAAAAATGACAACGGAACAGAAGTTCCGACCGATATCCGACATAACCGACAAACATTTTATCATGCAGCACAAGAAGTGTTGTTTTTCCTGCACGGAAAAACAACACTTTTTATTTTGCATAAGGGAGGTTCACAACATGAAAAAAGACAATCCGTTGCAAAAAATGGTTCTCGCCGCACTGTTTCTGGCACTGGCCTTCGTTCTGCCTTTTCTGACAGGGCAAATTCCGCAGATCGGCTCTGCTCTGTGCCCGATGCACATTCCCGTCCTGCTGTGCGGTTTTCTTTGCGGATGGCCGTGGGGGTTGGCAGTGGGGCTGATTGCACCGCTCCTGCGCTCGTTGACACTGGGAATGCCGCCGCTGTTTCCCACGGCAGTTTGCATGGCCTTTGAATTGGCAACGTACGGTGCAACAGCAGGCTTATGCCGCAGAATACTTCCGAAAAATGTACCTTTCGTCTACCTGTCTTTGCTCATTTCCATGTTGAGTGGACGCCTGATCTGGGGGGTGGCCATGTTTGTCTGCATGAGCAGCAGCGGCGGCACGTTCGGCTTGGCGGCTTTTGTGGCCGGTGCCTTTACAAATGCGATTCCGGGTATTATAATACAAATTATACTTATACCGATTCTCGTGCTCGCTTTGGAAAAAGTTGCAGCACGCACACAAAAAAACTGAAACGGAGAATGGATCTTGAACCGGACGCAAACAACTAAAGAATGGTTGCTCACACATTTGCGGCAATATCCGCAGGCGCAACTTGGGGATGTACTCAAAGCACTGCACCAAAGTGCCTTCGGTTGTGAACATCTTCTGACAGACCTTCCGCAGTCCGTTGCGCGCATACAGGAGGAATTCGATCGGGCATCCCCTGTCTCGGAAGCCCCCGTACAGCCGCTTGACGGTGCTTTTTGCAGAATTGATCTTTCGGTTTTGCAACATGGCCTGCACGCACAGACACTGGGAAAACTGTTCTTTCTGTCAGCACAACCGCAAGAAAACGCCGTACGGGACTTAGAAGAAAAACTGACCGTACTGATACAACTGTGCCGTGATCGTTTTCTTCCCTTCGATGCGGATGCGGCAAAAACGGAAATTGCAAAATGGAAAGCCGCCGCCTATCCTGCACGCAGACATTCCGCGGCATTTCATGCGGCATACAAACCTGCTTACCGAGTCATCAAAAAAGAATTTGCCGATCTTCTGCCGCTGTTTCTGCACATTGACAAGAACGTGCGGGACAAACGCATGATCCTTGTTGTTGAAGGCGGCAGTGCAAGCGGAAAATCCACCTGCGCAGACCTTTTGAATGCCGTTTACGGATGCACGGTTCTGCACATGGACGATTTCTTTTTGCAACCGCACCAACGAACTCCCGAACGGTTTGCAGAACCGGGCGGCAATGTTGACCGCGAACGGTTCTTATCGGAAGTTTTGTTGCCCTTATCAAAGAATGAGCCGATCAAATACAGGCGGTTTGATTGCCGAACGCAGACGGTTTTGCCCGCAACGACTGTTTTTCCGACACCGTTGACGGTCGTTGAAGGGACATACTGTATGCATCCGTTGCTTTCTCCGTTCTACGATTTTTCCGTTTTCATGGAAATTGACTCCGAAACGCAAAAACAGCGCATTCTCAAGCGCAACGGAGAAACTTGGGCACAGCGGTTTTTCAACGAATGGATCCCGATGGAACAAGTATATTTTGAAAAAATGAATGTAAAAGAGCGTTGCGATCTTTTGCTCAGCACACATTAAAAAGGTGCTTCAACCGTTGTGGTTGAAACACCTTTTTTCATATTCTTAAAACTCAGAATGTGCCTGTTTCGGAATAAACACGGATCAGATCGGGAACCATCAGCAGGAACTTGAACAGCCATTCGGTCAATGCGTAGAATGCAAGTTTTGCAAGCGAAATGGGGGTATTCATCGCATATTCAAATTCGGATGTGCCGTTGTCGCCGTCAAAGGAGGGAATATTCTGTCCGACTTCTTTGGTGATGGTCATGGTGTCGATGCATTTGACTTCATCGGTTGCGTCACTTACGACGTAACTGTTGAGCACGAGCGTGCCGCCGCTGACGGAAATGCTGTTGAAGATACCGCCGATGTTGTTTTCATCCACGGAATCAAAATCGGTACCGTTGAAGTAGTTACCGTAGCCGTCCTTCTGCACCACGCAGGTATCAATGTAAGAAACGGGCATGAAGTGTTCTTTCAGGAAATCACGGATCTCATAGCGTTTGGAGCCTGCCGTACCTGCAAGCACATAAACCGTACCGTCGCCGTTTTCGGCAACCGCATCACCGTACAGGGACTTGGTGCGAAGATACATATGATCGTGACCGGACATAACAATATCAACATTGCATTCGTCAAGCACGGGAACAAGAGCGTCTTTCAAATACAAAGCATCCGGCCATTTGCCGTCTTTGCCGAGGGTGTAAGGAGATTTGTGCATGAATACCATCTTCCAGTCGCAGGCGGTGGAATTCATATCGTTCTTCAGCCATTTCAACTGTGCTTCGCTCATGCTCAGCAGGTCGTTGGTGTTGAGGACGGCACAGTGCACGTTGCCGTAATCGAAAGAATAGTTGACACCGTTGAGCGTCTGCACACTGCCGCTTACATCCAGATTGAACATATTGTTGAACCAATGCCATACACCCAGACCGTCATGGTTGCCCGCAATGGGAGCAAGCGTGGTGGAACGGTTGATGTCAGCGAGTGCATAATCATAGAAATCCCATTCTTCGTTGGTGGAATCGTTGGTGAAGTCACCGAGGTTCACCACAAGATCGGTTTCGGGATACATACCGAGAGCCTTGTTCAGCACGTTCGCACCGACTTCAAAGTTTTCAACGGAACTTGCCTGAATGTCGGCAACCACGATAAATTCAACCTGATCGTCACCGTCATCGGTGGTAAAAGTACCTTCTTCGCTCCAGACCGTGCCGTTGCCTACTTTGTAGGTGTAAGTTGCGCCGGGCGTCAGATCGGTCAGAAGCACTTTGTGCACGAAATTGCCTTCCCATTCCATGCTCGTACCTTCGGCAGTCAGTTCATTCGTGCCGTCCGAATACACAACAACGGAAGCGGTGTCAACATTTGTAAACCATGTAAGACCTCTTTGTGTCTGCATACTGCCGTTGACCGTACAACTGATTCTGAACGGCTCATTTTCCGCAGCCATGGCAAACGGTGCGCAGGCAAGAACCATCAGCACGGACAGCACAACGCAAAGAATTTTTTTCGTTGCTTTCATAGAAATTTCCTCCGTAAAAATACTTAAACTCAATAAGGTTTATCCTTTTTCTGCCTTATCTGAATTTTTATTTTACCACATTTTTTTTCATTTTACAAGACCAAAAATGAAATCCGGCGGGATTGACAAACCGCCATGAAAAGTGTATACTGTTTTAGATTATAAATATAATTTAATTTATATTAGATGTTTGAAAGGACAATACTGCTATGCAATGGACAGGATTGAATGAGATCAGAGAAAAATATCTGCATTTTTTTGAAACCAAAGATCATCTGCGTCTGCCCAGTTTTCCGTTGATCCCGCAGGGAGACAAGAGCATTCTGCTCATCAACGCAGGCATGACACCGATGAAAAAGTATTTCACAGGCGAGATCACTCCGCCCGCAAAACGCGTGACCACCTGCCAGAAATGTATCCGCACGCCCGACATTGAAAGCGTCGGCATCACCGCACGCCACGGCACATATTTTGAAATGCTCGGCAACTTCTCGTTCGGTGATTACTTCAAACGCGAAGCCACCGCTTGGGCAAAAGAATTCTTCACCGAAGTGATGGAAATGCCCATCGACCGTCTGTATTTCACCGTTTACGAAGAAGACGATGAAGCATGGGATATCTGGACAAAAGAACACGGCATTGCGGAAGATCATATGCTCAGACTCGGCAAAAAGGACAACTTCTGGGAACACGGCGCAGGTCCCTGCGGCCCCTGCTCGGAAATTCACTTTGACCGCGGCGAAAAATACGGCTGCGGGAAACCCGATTGCGGTGTAGAATGCGAATGCGACCGCTGGGTTGAGATCTGGAATCTCGTTTTCACTCAGTTTGAAAACGACGGAAACGGCAATTACACCCGTCTTGCCCATCCCAATATCGACACGGGCATGGGCCTTGAAAGATTGGCCTGCGTGATGCAGGATGTTGACAATATTTTTGAAGTG
>JAFQKN010000031.1 GCA_017396895.1 Clostridia bacterium | reverse complement strand
GTATTTTGCGAAACATTCAAAACAGCCGCCAAATCCTTTTGTTTTAAATCCCGATCCTCTCGGACGGCTCGCAAATTTTTAAATTGCATAATAATTCACCTCAAAATTATTATGCAATATCTGTAATAAAGATATTGACAAATATCTGTAATACAGATATAATATATCATATTACATCAAGAAACGGAGGTGAATCTATATATGATCATAGCAAGTGCAATTATTCTTGCGGCAGGAGCAATCGCAACAGCTGTTGGTTTTGTAAGTATTGTCGCAATACAGCTTGATACAATAGACGGCCTATTTGAAATTGGATTGGGTGTTCTCGCCATTGGCTTTATTTTGCTGACTATCTCTTTAGTCAAACGCTTTTCACAGAAAAAGCATGAACTGCCACAAATGAAAATTTGCTCACACTGTAACGCAGTATTAAATTCAAATCAACAGTACTGTCACAAGTGTGGCAGTAGCATTGAAAACGAACAGAGCACTACCATAAGTAAATAACTATATTACATTCGCAATCAAATAACTGATAAAATAACAAAAAATCCGCTGTACGGAACTGAACCGTACGACGGATTTTTTAATTTACACAAATAAATCAGAATGACACCGTTCCGCTGACGAACAATGTAGAAACGACACCGATCGCAAAGCCGATCCAGCGACGGACGGACAGACGTTCACGGAAAACGGTTGCCGCAATGAGGGTGGTGAGCATCAGCGGGCAGATGTTGACCAACGGAAACATCACAGCCGCCGGCATGATGCCTGCCAGATGCAGATTGATGGCATGGGGAAATGCCAGCGTGATGCCGCCGAGCAAGGGGATCAACACCCCTTGTTTGGTAAACGGAACAGGTTCTTTTTCTGGACTGCGCTTGTGCTCGACCGCAACCATAACCGCGCACAGAACCGCGGAAAAAACAAACGAGGACACAAGGAACACGGGAAGTTCGTCCTTGTGAGGAGAAGCCTGATGCACCTTCTGCAGAACACCGATCATACCGTTGAGCACGGTGGAAACCAAACACCAGATCAGCCATTTTGCGTTGGCCTTGCGGTTTTCGTCCTCTTTTTTCTTATCGGTGGAAAAGACAACGCACAACACCATGAGCACGATGCCGAAGCCCTGTGAAAGCGTGATCGTTTCACCGAAAAACGGACCGCTGAGGGTAGGAATGAGCGTGGCAAGCGATACGATCACCATGGAATACGAAAACGGGCCGAGCGGCAATGCTTTGAGCAAGGTGATGACCTGTCCGCAGCAGACCGCACCGAACAGAATGCCTGTCAACATGGAGTACACACTGAATGTGCCGAAGCCACCCGACAGGATCGGGATCAGCACCGCACAGGCAATGCTCTGAAACAGCACGTAAAACCATGTACCGAGGGTGCTTTGGGAAACGCTTTTTGTGAACATATTTTTGGTAATTCCCGTCAGACTGCTTGTGATAATGGTAATTGCAAGCAGTGCAAGGGTGGGCAATGCAAGAATCATCTCTTTTTTATTCCTTTCTCCGTAGATATCGTCACCATATAATCCAAATCCCTAAAGAACGCCCGAACAAAACGATCGGGCGTCTGTTTCATTCATAAAACGGATTGCTTAAAAGACATACGTCAGAGGTGTACTCTGATGTCCCCATACGTCTTCAGCCACGACCTGTGCACTGTGGGCACCTTTGGGCATCGAAAATGCAATATCAATGCAGTCGGGACGTTCGGCAAAGAAGTGCTGTGAAAATTCCCATTTTGCATACAATTCCTCACCTGCTTCATCCAACACGGTCAGACGGTACAAATACACGTCGTTGCCTTCTTCCGTAGTTGCCTGCGGCACGGTGAAGGTGCTGTTGATAACACCTTTCTTGAAAGAAAGTGCGGCATCTTCCGCAAAAACGGGTGCTTTTGCGGCGGCACTTCTTGTTTCGTGGGAATATTTGGTCTTGACGGGATCGGTCACGTTGTCAATCAGATACGTACAAAGGATCTCGCCTGCAGTGATGTCGAGCACCTTTACAAGAACACGGTTGGCGGCATCGACTTCAACAATAAGCGCCTGGGCTACGGTCTTACTGCCGGTGGGATGAATGGAGTTCACGCCGTCCACACTCAATTCCACGTAAGCCAGACCACCCTCACCGATGGCAGTGAAACTGTCCTGCCAGATGCTGCGCGGATCATGAGAGGGATAGTGAGAATGACCGGAAATATCCACCACCTGCGGATACTTTTCAAGCACTTCAATAAAGACGGGCAAGCCCCAGCCTTCGTGATCGTAACTGCCGAACACGGTGTTTGAAACGTGTTCATGGTGGAACACAAACACGGGCTGTTCAGGTGCATCCGCTACCGCGGCGGCCAGTTCACGGTCAAGCCATTCGACCTGCTCTGCCGTATACTGTGCTTCTTCGTGCGATGTGGACAGACCGATAAAATGGAAGCCGTTGATCACGGTATGTACATCCGTTTCCTGCCCTGTCACCTGCGAAAAAACATCCAGTGCAGCCTTGCCGTATGTATTGCAGTCATGGCTCTTGGCAACCACGGCAAGACGGGTCGTTTCCTCTCGCAAGACCACATTCGTGGTAGCGGCAAAGGCGGCATAAGCGGTCACGGTGCCGTCGTCGGTGATATCCCCTGCAAACAGAACGGCATCGACCGTATTGTAATCGGTATCGGCATCACTCAAAGCATAAGCCTGTCTCATCATATTCATAATGCGGCGGCAACCGGTGTCACCGAGCGTAATGACATGGGTATCGCTGGCCGCAACAAAACGCATCACGGGAACAAAATCATCCGCAATGTCCTTGGGGGCTTCCACAGGGAGCCAACCGCCGAACACCGAAAAAAGAACCGTAAAAATGCTCAGAACAACGGAAACAAAAATATTCATATGTAAAACCTCCGTTTTTTATGATTCTATCTTACACAGATTGAAAGAATTTTGCAACAAAAATCTTACCATTGCCTATAAATAACGCGGATTGCTTAACCGTTGTTTATTTTCTTTCTGACAAGATTTCTGTCACTTCCATATTTTTTGTACGGACACTTCGTAGGATGTTTTTCATACTCTGCTTCTATAAAATTGTTCAGACTATGGGTATTTTCCGGCGCAACCGTTGCAATCACATATTCTGCTTCGACTTTCACAGCCAATTTTTCAGCGTAATCAAGAAAATACTTCTGTATTCCGTAGCCTCTGTATTCGGGATCCACCTGTATAGTATCAAATGTCACATATTCCCAATAATGCGTTTTTTTCTTCAGATCATCCCAATCTGCACTCAAATTTCTTTTAGTCTGCCGATTAAATACAATAATGGACAATGCTATCAACCGTTCACCGTCATACAAACCGCAACAAGCATCAACAAGCATTGATTCAAGAATTTCTTCTTCCGTTGACTGTTCAAAAATTGACTGATTGCTTAATCCTTCAACTATTTTATCCTGCAATTTCAATATTGCCTTAAGATCTCTCGGAAACAACGATATCTGCCTGAAACTTTTTTTTGCAACATCACCTTTACGCTGCAATTGAACTTCCTTGTACTCATAATCACAGAACAAACGCTCCTGCAAATATGTTTTATTCTTCAGATAATAATCGGGAATCTGATTTTCCTGCATAATCACCAAACGACCGCCCTTTTTTGTTGCATTTATTCTTCTGTATTCCATCCATACATCATACAACTGAAAAATATTAACATAGGATGAAGGAACCGCATACAATTCTCTTTCCTGAATGTATTTATTGTGAACGAGAATAAAAAAACGGTATCCGAAAAGATCGTCCAGTTGGGCTATAGTCACAATATTATGCTTTACATATTCATTCAACACTTCAAAAAATGTAAAATATGCAACGAGATCAGCAGTATGTACCGTTTTTTCATCAGAATCATCTTGGATTTCCAATTTTTTACTCGAATCTCTGTAGCATTCTTCAAGTTTTTGATACAACAACATCAATCTCTCATTTTCGATAAACGATATATTCATGTTTGCCAACATATCACAACAGGTAATATGCTCCGTATCACTCAGCTGAAAAACAACGAAAACCGCACTCAATACTGTAATAATGACAGATACCACACCAACCAATGCCTCTTCTGATTGTATTTTAAAAGGAGGAAAAAACATACACAGGGCAAAAATGAGAATGCAAAGCAAAATGACAAAACAGAACCATGCGATTCTTTTCCAAATCTGTCTTTTTGATTTAAATTTATATGCAGCTTTTTTCAGTTTTATATTTTTCACAATCTTACCTTCTTTCTCTTTCGACACTCAGTTGGAAAATCATATTATAAAATCTTTGTATAAAGATTATTTTTTATATGTTCCATATAGGGCAACCAGTCGCGACGGCTGAAAAAGTGAATGCCGTCACGCAAATGGTACGCAATGTGGCCGCCGTGGCAAAACGTGCCGACCGATGCAGGCGCATCATCCCCGTCAAAACCGACAAGACCGAACAACTCCCAAGCGGGTGCGGCGGCCGCACAACAGATCTTCTCCGACCACGGATCCGCCCACAGGTCATCCTTTGCACAGCCCACACACGCATAGCGCGGGGCAATGCAGGCAAGTGCCATGTGCTGATCGAAAACGGTACTGACGGTCTCGGTCTCGTATTTATGATGATTTTCACAGAACCAATAATAAAAATTCGTATGGATGTACGCGTAGGTTTCGGCATTTTCGTGTTTGGTCTGTTCCAAAGCCGTTCCGCCGCATCCCGAGCCGTTGATGAGGGCAAAACGGATGCGTTCATCCTGTGCGGCACACCACATGGCGGTCTTGCCGAGTCTGGAATGACCTGCAACAGCCACGTTAGCGGCATCCACTTCCTCTCGTGTCTGCAGATAACCGATCGCACCGTGCAGGGCATACGCCCACAAAGAAATCTTTCCCCAACCCGTTCCGTCGGTCGGACGGTCAAAACAGCCTGCAAGACCGTTTGTAAAATCAGGATCATCGGAAGTGATGTCCTTATAGCAAATTTGAGCAAACGCAAAACCGTTGTCAAGGATCTCCTCGGTCGGGCAATACATATCATACGGATCGGGACGGAAATTGATCAGCAGGATCAGCGGATGCTTTTTGCCGTCAACAGGCACAAAAAAGTGCATGGGAACGGTATGATCGCCTTTGGGAGCATGGTAAGTAAGCAGCACCTTTTCAAGAATCGCACTGCCACCCGCGCATTTGGCATCGCGCGAAACGACCTCGGCAGTCACCTTGCAAGGTTCGGGCGCATAACCGTATTCTTCACGGCGCAAAAGATCAAGCAGTTCTTCTCTTCTGTTTTTCCAATCCTCCGGTGTATTGACAGCATTGCCGTCGGCAAAATGCAACAGAGAAGGAACAATATTCATACTTTTATCCTCCCTTCGGATATATCAATTCAAATTCTTCACACACAACGGGAACGGTTTTGGTAAACTCTTTCCCGATCGCATTGAGTTCTTTCGTAAAAAACGCCTCGTGTTCGGCTCTCCAATATGCCAAAGAGCCATCCCATTCACCCTCCTTGGCGGCATGAAAAGGGGCTACTTTATTGAAGGCACTTACATAAACGGCAGTGGTACGGATGACACACACCGCTTCGCCGCGGCTGTTCAATATGACATTGTATTGTCCTGTTTGCGGCAGAGGTTCCTGTTCGTGTAAATACAACTCATACAACGATGAGGTTGCCGTTTTTCTGCCTTGCAACACAAGCTCTGCAAGCAAATCAGCATTCGTACCGAAACTCCATGCGTCAAACGGCATCGGCGCAAGATTGTTTTGCGAACGGTACTGCAACATCATTTCTTCTGCATCCATCTTTCTCACCCTTTGTATTGTACCACGGTTTTTCTCATTTTTCCACAATAAATATAATTGTTGACAAAAAAGAAATTTAATGTAAAATGGAATCATAAATAAGAAAGGATTTTTTCTTTATGAAACATTCTTTGATCCGTTTTTGGAACAAAATCGTAGCTTTTTTCACTTCGATACTGATGCTCATTGTCGGTCTTATTACCCCCGAAGAGCCGCAAAAAGTATATCCGCCCGACAACACGGTAGATACTTACAATGAAGAAAGTGCCGATTATACCCTTGCGATCGATGCACAAAATGAAGTGCATGATATTTCCGATCTCCTGTACGGTGTCTTTTTTGAGGACATCAATTTTTCTGCGGACGGCGGCCTGTATGCCGAAAAGATCGCAAACCGTTCCTTTGAATTCACCGCCCTTGCGGCCGGTGACGAACTGTTCCACTGGTCTGCCGTCAACGGTGCTGGTCTTTCGGTACAGATCGATGCACAAGATGCACTCAACAGGAACAACACAAATTATCTCGTGCTGACCAATACGGCCGATGTTCCCGCAGGTGCCGCCAATACGGGATTCATGGAAGGCATGAATCTTGAAAAAGATGCCCGGTACAATTTCTCCGTGTGGGCAAAAGCAAAGGACGGCTACGCAGGCAAACTGTATGCACGCATTTGTGTGGCCGACACGGTGATCGACGAAGCGATCATTGAAAACATCACCGAAGAATGGGCTAAATACACCCTTATGCTCACCTCCGATGTAACAGCCACCGAAAACGTGACCGCACAGATCCTCATTGACAAGGGAAGTGCCGCGGTTGACATGGTATCTCTGTTCCCCGTTGACACCTACAAAGGCCGCGAAAACGGTTTGCGTAAAGATCTCTGCGAACTGCTTGAAGAAATGCAACCGAAATTCATCCGTTTCCCCGGCGGCTGTGCCATTGAAGGCTACAACGAAGAAACGGCTTACCACTGGAAAGATTCGATCGGCGTGGATGAAAACCGTGATCCGTTGCTGTTCAACGGCACCTACGGTGATGTTGCCGCCCGTTCACAGGGCGAAAACATTTGGACCGATCACAGCGCAACGGAAGATCCATTCCCCTCCTTCATGACCTACGGTTTGGGCTTTTACGAGTTCTTCCTGCTGTGTGAGGACATCGGTGCGGCGGCAGTACCCGTGCTGAGTTGCGGTCTTTACTGCCAGATGCGCGGTTGCGGTCCGGTGGACATGGACAGCGAACTGTTCAAACAGTATATTGACGATATGTTCGATCTCATTGAGTTCTGCCGCGGTGACGAAACCACCGTTTGGGGCAAAGCACGTATTGCCATGGGCCACGCAGAACCGTTTGACCTGCCGTTCATCTGCATCGGCAACGAAAACGAAGGCACCGACTACTACGAACGCTACACCGCATTTCTGGAGGCTTTCCTTGCCGCAAAGGCAGAAAAGCCGGAACTTTACGAAGGTATTGAACTCATTTATTCCGCAGGTGCATCAGATGCCACACACGGTGCAAACTACATTAAATCCTACGAATACGCGGCCGAATATCTTGCAAACCATCCCGAATTGACCGTCAATGATTTTGCAGGGGCCACCGACCAGCATTACTACAACGATCCCGTCTGGTTCCGCCGCAATACCGATTATTATGACGAAGAAAACTATGCGCGCAACGTCGAAAACATGACCGACAGCAACTACGGCGGTGCCATTGAGGTGTTTTTGGGCGAATATGCGGCACGTTCCAACTCTTTGGAAGCAGCCCTGGCAGAAGCGGCTTACATGACAGGGCTTGAAAGAAACGGCGACATCGTTCGCATGGCGGCATACGCTCCGCTTCTGAGTTCGGGCACGGCACGGCACTGGTCACCGAATCTCATCTGGTTCACAAATGCCGAGAGTGTCGGCTCTGTCAGTTACTATGCGCAAAAGTTATTCTCTGTCAATCAGGGTACAACACTGCTTGACAGCACCATGAACGGACAACTCATTGAACAACCCACTCTTTCGGGCAGAGTCGGTGTCGGCACATGGTACACGAGCGCAAAGTTTGACAATGTTAAGATCGTCAGCAATCAAAGCGGTGATGTACTTGACCAAGACGATTTCACGCTCAATACCTTCCTGTGGAACTGGGAAACACCCACAGACGGTGACTTCAAGATCAAGGACGGCGCATTGGTGCAGACAAGCACAGATATGAACTACTCAAACACCGGCTCCGTTGCCTATTTCGGCTCCAACGACTGGACCGACTACACCTTCACGGTGGAGGCAACCAAGCTCGACGGCAACGAAGGTTTCATCATCCCCTTTGCCGTGCAGGACAAGGAAAACAATTACTTCTGGAACATCGGCGGCTGGGACAACACCGTTTCCTGCCTGCAACAGGTTGAAAACGATATCAAAACGGGACAGATCATCGGCACGGTGCGTGATTTCACCGCAGAAGTCGGGAAAACATACCAACTCAAAGTAGTGGTCAGCGGCAGAAACATCAAGTGCTATATTGACGATGAACTGTACGTGGACTTTACAACAGGCTCCGATTGTGAAGCCGAAGCCTATCACGTGGTAAGCACGGATGAAACGGGCGATATCATCATAAAACTCGTCAACGTCACTGACAGCGCACGTACGTTTGCAATTGAAATTGACCAAAACACAGCGGTTGCACAATCGGCAAAGGCTTATCAGATCAGCCACACCGATCCCCTTGTTGAAAACCACCTCGGACAGGAAGAAAACGTTGTGATCGAAGAATTGCAACTGAACGGAATTGCCAACACGTTCAACTACACCGTTCCCTGCTACTCGGCAACCGTCCTTCGCATTGCCACGGCACAATAAATAATTTCCGCACAATTCCGATTGGTTTTGTGCGGTTTTTCTTCAAAATTAAAAATTATTTATTGCTGTAAAACTTTTATGTATTAAATTGTAGAATTTCTCTTGACAAACAAAAAATACGGTGGTATACTTTTGTCAACTTCATTTGGGAGAATAATATGAAACATACTTCTTTTGCAACAGCATATTACTTTTACTTTTACTTTAACCGCCAAAAGTAAGAGTTTTTTCGCTGTACCGCCAATGGAAGTGTAACAAATAAACTTTTCATCAGCCGCAGTGAAAAACCTGCGGCTGATTCTATTTTTCAATCAACAAAAATCGAAACGGGAGGATCTCACCATGATCGCAGTACTCAAACACAACACCAGTGATGAACAGCTCAAAAACCTGACCGATTGGCTTTCCGCACAAGGTCTGGGTGTACACATTTCACGCGGCAATTATCAGACTGTGATCGGACTCATCGGAGACACGGCACACGTAGACGAGGAACTGCTGGCAAGTCTTGAAATGGTGGACTCCGTCAAGAGAGTAACCGACCCGTTCAAGAGTGCCAACCGCAAATTTCATCCCGAAGACAGCAAAATAGAAGTCGGCAATGCCGCATTCGGCGCAGGCAATTTTGCCGTCATTGCCGGCCCGTGCTCGGTGGAAAGCGAAGAACAGGTCATTGCAATAGCCAAAGCGGTCAAAGCGGCAGGTGCTACGTTGCTTCGCGGCGGTGCTTTCAAACCGCGCACCTCTCCGTACGATTTCCAAGGCTTAAAAGCGGAAGGCATTGAACTGTTGCTCAAAGCCAAAAAAGAGACGGGACTTCCCATCGTCACCGAGATCATGAACGCAAATCACCTGCCTTTGTTTGAAGATGTGGATTGCATTCAGGTGGGTGCACGCAATATGCAGAACTTTGAACTGCTCAAGGAACTCGGACAGACCCGCAAGCCGATCCTGCTCAAGCGCGGCCTTGCCAATACCATCAAGGAAATGCTCATGAGCGTGGAATACATCATGGCAGGCGGCAACGAAAACGTCATTTTGTGTGAAAGAGGCATCCGCACATTTGATTCTGCCTACACGCGCAACACGCTGGACCTGGGCGCGGTGGCTGTGTTGCATGAACTGACACATCTGCCTGTGGTGGTCGATCCCAGTCATGCAACAGGTGCATCCAAATACGTAAAACCGATGGCGATGGCTGCGGTTGCGGGCGGCGCAGACGGTTTGATGATCGAAGTACACAACGATCCCGCAAAAGCCCTCTGCGACGGCGCACAATCACTTACCCCCGAACAATTCGCGAACACAATGACCGCCGTCAATGCGGTTCGCAACGCCATACTTGACATAGAATAAGAGGAAACAGCTATGAATGAAACAATCGGAATTGTCGGTCTGGGATTGATCGGCGGCTCCATGGCAAGAGCATACAAACTTGCAGGCTGGTCCGTACTGGGTGCCGATCTCGATCAGACCACCCTCGGTTATGCGGTCATTGCAAACATCATCAACCGTCCGCTGGACGATACCAATATTTCAAAATGCGATGTACTCATGCTCGCCCTGTATCCGCAGGCGACGATCACATGGTTGCAGAACAATGCTTCAAAAATCCCGTCTACATGCACGGTCATAGACCTGTGCGGCACCAAGAAAAGTGTCTGCGAAGCGGGTTTTGCCCTTGCAAAAGAACACGGCTTTCTGTTCGTGGGCGGACATCCCATGGCAGGCACGCAGTTTTCGGGCATTAAATACAGCCGTTCCAATCTGTTCAAGGGTGCTCCGATGGTCATTGTTCCTCCTGTGTACGACGACATTGCTCTGTTGGACAGAATCAAAAAACTGCTCGCCCCCGCAGGATTCGGTCAGATCTCCGTAACCACCGCTGAAAAACACGACCGCATGATCGCGTTCACTTCCCAGTTGGCGCACGTGGTATCCAATGCCTACATCAAAAGTCCCACAGCGGCACAACACGGCGGTTTTTCCGCCGGCTCTTATAAGGATATGACGCGAGTGGCCTGGCTCAACGAAGAAATGTGGACACAGCTTTTTATAGAAAATTCCGATGCACTGACAGATGAACTTGATGTTCTGATTCAGTCACTTACGCAATACAGAAACAGCATCGCCTCCCACGATGCCGATACTTTGAAATCTTTATTACGCGACGGCCGGATCGCAAAAGAAACCATCGACGGAAACGGAGCAAAGAAATGAAAACGGTAACGGTGAAAGCATCCAAACAATACGATGTGCTGATAGCAAAAGGCTTGTTGCAACAGGCAGGCGAACGCATTGCCGCCGTTCACAAGTGTTGTTCCTGTATGCTCGTTTCGGACGAAACGGTATGGGCACTGTACGGCGAACGTGTAAAGAACTCCCTTGAAAACAGCGGATTTACGGTACATACCTTTATCATAAAACCGGGCGAAGCATCCAAAAGCACCGACAACCTCATTCTTTTGTGGGAAACTCTCGCAGAGAAACAGATCACGCGCAGTGATCTGCTTGTGGCCCTCGGCGGCGGTGTTGTGGGAGATCTGACAGGCTTTGCGGCGGCAACCTTTTTACGCGGCATCGATTACGTGCAGATCCCGACCACCTTACTTGCCATGGTGGATTCCTCCGTCGGCGGCAAAACAGCGGTGGATCTTGCACACGGAAAAAACTTAGCAGGAGCGTTTTATCAGCCCCACCTTGTGCTTTGCGATACCGACACCTTGCAAACTTTACCCGACAGCATTTTTGCCGACGGTATGGCGGAAGTGATTAAATACGGTTTTATCAACCGTCCCGCACTTCTGCAAATGCTCAAAAACACAAATCCCCCGATCGAAGACATCATTGCTCTTTGCGTAGAAGATAAAAAAGAGATCGTAGAAGCGGATGAACGTGACAACGGTTGCCGACAGCTTCTGAACCTCGGTCACACGCTTGCACACGGCATCGAACTCAACTCCGATTATACCGTTTCCCACGGCAGCGCCGTTGCGATCGGCATGGTGCTGATCACAAAAGCCGCCGTAAAAGCAGGCCTTTGCCGACGGGATACATTGGATATTCTGCTTGCTCTGTTGAAAAAATACAACCTGCCGACCGACACGGAGTTTACTTGTGAACAACTGTGCGAAGCGGCTCTGGAAGACAAAAAAAGAAAGGGCGGTTTCATCACCCTCGTCATTCCGGTCGAGACCGGAAAATCGGAACTGCAGAAACGGCGAATTGACGAACTGCCGAATTTTATCGGCGGTGCATGGGAGGAAGTATGACGAAAGAAATCTGCTTGCGAACACTCGGCGGCGAGATACGCGCAATCCCCTCCAAAAGTGTGGCGCACCGATTGCTCATCTGTGCCGCTTTGAGTGACGGACCGACAAAAATTCACTGCCCGCAGACAAGCCGTGACATTGAAGCCACCGCCGCCTGCCTGCAGGCATTGGGTGCAAATATTACATACTGCGAAGGGTATTACACCGTCGATCCCATACAAACAGCCGTCAACAATGCCGTACTTCCCTGCGGTGAATCGGGTTCTACACTTCGGTTTCTCATTCCGCTTGTATGCGGTTTGGGCGTGTGTGCCGAATTTGAAATGCAGGGACGCTTGCCCGACCGTCCGCTTTCTCCCCTACAGGAAGAACTCGAAGCACACGGCATTACATTTAATAAAGAACAAAACCGTTTAACCGTCGGCGGCACGCTGACAGGGTATGATTTCACTCTTGCCGCCAATGTTTCTTCGCAATTTATCAGCGGCCTTTTGTTTATGCTCACCCTTTGCGGCGGTACGCTGACACTCACTCACACAGTGGAAAGCGGCGCATACATCGACATGACCGTAAACGCTCTGCAACAGTTCGGTGCTCTCCTTACAAAGACCGACCGCGTGTTCACACTCAAAAAGAGCCGTTTACAGGCACAAACGGAAGTGCAGACCGAAGGCGATTGGTCGAATGCCGCATTCTTTCTTTGTGCAGGCTGTTTGGGTATGCACCCTGTCACGGTCAAAGGATTGAACCTGCATTCCGCACAGGGAGACAAACAGATTCTCAATATTCTTCGTGCATTCGGTGCAAAAATCGAATGCAATGAAGATGTCGTTACGGTTTGGCCGTCCGAACTGACCGCTGCGGACATTGATGCCGCACAGATTCCCGATCTTGTTCCCGTACTTGCACTCACAGCCTGTGCAGCGAAGGGACGCACGCGCATTTTCAACGCACAACGTCTACGATTAAAAGAAAGTGACCGTTTGCAGACCACGGCAGATCTGCTCAATGACTTGGGCGGTAAAGCGAGCGTCACACCCGATGGCTTGCTGATTGAAGGCAAAACCGTTCTGCTCGGCGGTGTTGCAGATGCGGCAAACGATCACCGTATTGCAATGTCTGCCGCGATTGCCGCCATTCTTTGTGAAAACGGCGTAACCTTACACGGCGCACAGGCGGTCGAAAAATCTTATCCCGATTTCTGGTCGGATCTTGAAAAACTGAAAAGGGTGTGAAACCATGCTGACTCCCTACGGAAACAACTTAAAAGTTTACATTGAAGGCGGTTCGCACGATGAAAAAATAGAACTGTGTATGGACGGTTTTCCTGCAGGCCTTCAGGTGGATGAGAATGCGTTGCAAGCCTTTCTGTTGCGCAGAGCACCGGGACGGAATGCGTTTTCCACCACACGCAAAGAGCCTGATAAACCCGTTTTTTTGTCGGGGATAACCGACGGGATCACAGACGGCAACCGCATTCACGCCGTTATATACAACCAAAATCAACATTCTGCGGATTATGAGTCCCTGAAAGACATTCCCCGTCCGTCCCATGCGGATTTTGCCGCAGTGATGAAATACGGTAAAGACGTTGATCTTCGCGGCGGCGGTCATTATTCGGGGAGACTGACTGCCCTTTTGTGCATCGCAGGCGGTTTGTGCAAACAGTATCTTGCTCAAAAAGGCATTCATATTTTTGCCCACATTTACGCCGTCGGCGGCATTCTTGATACCCCCTTTGACCTGTGCACGGTGGGGGAACGGGAAGAAAACGCCTTGCTCTGCTCCGATTTTCCCGTACTGGACGTACAGAAAGGGGATGAAATGCAAAAAAAGATCCTCGAAGCCAAAGCACAGTGCGATTCCGTGGGCGGCATTGTGGAATGCGCCGTAACAGGCTTGCCGACGGGACTTGGTGAACACCTGTTTGCAGGTGCAGAGGGACGTATTTCCGCAATCGTATTTTCCGTTCCTGCCGTCAAAGGTGTGGAATTCGGCAACGGTTTCGGTTGTGCAGACCTATTCGGCTCACAAAACAACGATCCCTTTACCACGGACGGAGAAAGAATATACACAAAAACCAACAACTGCGGCGGTATTTTGGGCGGCATGACAAACGGCATGCCCCTTGTGTTCCGCGCCGCATTCAAACCCACACCGTCGATTGCAAAAGAGCAGGACAGTGTGTCACTCAATGAAATGAAAAACGTAAAACTGCAAATAAAAGGCAGACACGATCCGTGCATTGTGCAACGTGCCGTACCCGTAATTGAAGCGGCGGCCGCTGTTGCGATTTGTGACATGATGCTTGATTGAGGTGAAGACAATGGAAAATGAGATTCAATCTTTAGATACATTAAGAAAGCGTATAGACGAAGTAGACCGTCAACTGGTGGAACTTTTCAAAGAACGCATGGCCATTTCCGCAGGTGTTGCGCGCTACAAACAGGAAAAAGGCTTGCCCGTGCTGGATGCCGGACGCGAACGCGACAAACTGATGCGCATTTCCGAACTCGCAGGCGAAGATTTTGCAGATTACAGCCGCGTGTTGTATTCCACCATTATGGCACTTTCTCGCTCCTACCAGGAAAAATTGCTCGGCACGGAATCCGAACTCGGCGCATTGATTCAATTTGCGGAAGCAAACACACCGAAACTTTTCCCGACAACCGCCAAAGTTGCCTGTCAGGGCATTGAAGGTGCCTATTCGCAGATCGCGGCACAAAAACTGTTTGAACTGCCGCAAATTGAATATTTCCCCTCTTTTGACGAAGTGTTTGAAGCCATTGAAACAGGAAAATGCCGCTACGGTGTGTTACCGATTGAAAACAGCACAGCAGGTTCGGTAGGTAAAGTTTACGATCTGATGCTCAAACACAAATTCTACATCGTACGCTCTTTCCGACTGAAGATCGACCACAATCTTTTGGCAAAACAAGGGGTACAATTGGAAAACATCCGCGAAGTATTCTCTCACGAACAGGCCATCAGCCAATGTGCCGCATTCTTGAAAGAGAATCCGCAGATCAAGGTCAACGCCTGCCCGAACACCGCCATGGCGGCACGGCTTGCCGCAGAAACAGACAGAAACGACGTGGCGGCTCTTTCATCCAATGATTGCGCGCAGTTATACGGCCTTACCAATTTAGTACCGAACGTGCAGGACAATGCAAACAATTACACACGGTTCATCTGCATTTCTCGCACACACGAAATTTATCCCGGTGCGGACAAAACCACCCTCATGCTTCGCGCACCGCACAGGCCGGGTGCATTGCACGTTCTGTTGTCGCATTTCTTTGCACACGGCATCAACATTTCAAAACTGGAAAGCCGACCGCTTCCCGACCGTGATTTTGAATTCTTATTCTATCTCGATCTGGATATCTCCGTTTATTCCCCAAAACTGCCCACGGTGCTCGCCGAACTCGAACGGCAAAGCGAACAGTTCAGGTACTTGGGCAGTTACAGTGAACACATCGGGTGACATATTATGATTCAAACAAATAATTTCAAAGCCGGGTTGCTCGGACGAAAACTATCCCACAGTTTTTCACCGCAGATCCATGCGCATCTTGCCGATTATGCCTACACACTTGTAGAACTTGAGCCCGAAGAAGTGGGGGCTTTCATGCAAAATCTGCCCCTTGATGCCATGAACGTCACCATCCCTTATAAAAAAACGGTGATGCCGTATCTGGCGGATATATCCGAAGAAGCACAAAAGATCGGCTCGGTCAACACGATCACCCGCACCGAAAAGGGATTGCGCGGTGACAACACCGATTACTACGGTTTTTCATATATGCTTCAAAAAAGCGGCATTTCCGTAAAAGAAAAAAAATGTCTTGTGCTCGGCTCGGGCGGAGCCTCCGTCACGGTGCAGGCGGTCTTACGGGACCTCGGAGCACGGGTGACCGTCATTTCCCGATCGGGCGAAAACAATTATGATAACATACAGATGCACAACGATGCGGACGTCATTGTCAACACCACCCCCGTGGGTATGTATCCGCATACGGGCGTCTCACCTGTTGATCTGTCGGTCTTTGAACACCTTTCGGGTGTTCTCGATCTGATCTATAATCCTGCACAAACGCAGTTGTTACTTGATGCAAAAAAACTGCACATTCCCTGCATCAACGGTCTTACCATGTTGACCGCACAGGCAAAAAAAGCCTGCGAGCTGTTTCTGAAAACAGAAATTGGCGACAGCGAGATCGACCGTATCACATCTGCGGTTGCGCAGACGTGCGAAAACATCATTCTCATCGGTATGCCCGGATGCGGCAAATCCACTGCAGGACAAGCCCTTGCAAAGCGGCTCGGCAGAAAATTTGCCGATACGGACGCAGTGATCGAACAAAAGGCAGGAATGCCCATTCCTCAGATTTTTGCGCAGTACGGTGAAGCACATTTTCGCGCACTGGAGCACGAAGCGGTCTGCGAATGTGCAAAGCAAAGCGGCCTTGTGCTTGCCACAGGAGGCGGTGTGATCAAAACAAAGGAAAACTTTGACGCACTGCATCAGAACGGCAGAGTGATCTGGTTGCAGAGAGACCTGTCGGATTTACCTGTGGACGGCAGACCGCTGTCGCAAAAAGACGGCACACAAAAACTGTATGAAGAACGAAAACCCTTGTATGAGCATTTTTGCGATGCCACGGCACAGTGCGAATCCGATGTACAGCAGACAGCCGAAAACATTTTAACCTCTTTTTTACATCTTTTTGAGGAGGAAAATCCATGAAGATCCTTGTTATAAACGGGCCGAATCTCAATTTGCTGGGACTGCGCGAACCCGATCTTTACGGCAAACAGGATTACAATGCCCTGTGCGACATGATCCGTGAAAAATGTACAGGTCATGAATTGGAACTGTTTCAGTCCAACCATGAAGGCGATATTGTAGATAAAATTCAATCCGCTTACGGCAACACAGACGGCATCGTCATCAATCCTGCCGCCTATACGCACACATCCGTTGCCATTTTGGATGCGCTTAAAGCCGTTGGCATTCCGACCGTGGAGGTGCATCTGACAGATATCGCCCAACGCGAAGAATTCCGCAAGCACTCTTTTGTATCACTGTATGCGGAAAAAACGATCAAAGGGCTTGGATTTGAAGGCTATTTACAGGCCATAGACTACTTATTTGAAAAATACGGAAAGTGAGGAAAACAGATATGTCAATGGATTTCAAACGCAAACTTCCCATTCCCATGGAGGTTAAAGAAAAATTTCCCGTTTCCTTTGAAGCCACACAGCAAAAGGAAAAAATCGATGCGCAGATGGCAGATATATTTACAGGTGCATCGGACAAAAAGATCCTCATCATCGGCCCGTGTTCGGCAGACAGAGAGGATGCGGTTTTTGAGTATTGCACACGCCTGAAAGGTGTACAGGAAAAAGTGGCCGACAAACTCGTGCTCATTCCGCGTATCTACACCAACAAGCCCCGCACCACGGGTGAGGGCTACAAGGGAATGCTCCACCAGCCTGATCCGAACAACAAACCCGATCCGTTTCAGGGCATTCTTGCCATCCGTTCACTGCACACAAGAGTGCTGACAGAACTGGGAATGTCCACGGCGGACGAAATGCTGTATCCCGCCAACTACCGTTATTTAAGCGATCTGATGAGTTATGTGGCTGTCGGCGCGCGTTCATCCGAACATCAGGAACACCGCCTTGTATCCAGCGGCATTTCCGTTCCCGTCGGCATGAAAAACCCCACCGCAGGCGATCTTGCCGTCATGCTCAACGCGGTCAAAGCCGCACAGAGCAGCCATTCCTTCATTTACAGAGGCTGGGAAGTGGAAACCAGCGGCAATCCCCTTGCGCACGCCATTTTGCGCGGTTTTGTCAACAAACACGGACAGAGCCTCCCCAACTACCACTATGAAGATCTGGAACTGCTGTGCGAAATGTATGCAAAATCGGGCATCAAAAATCCTGCCGCGATCATCGACTGCAATCATGCAAACTCCGACAAAAAATGGTTTGAACAGCCGCGCATCTGCAAAGAAGTTTTGCACTCCTGCCGCCACAACGCAGACATTGCCGCCTTGGTCAAGGGTTTCATGATCGAAAGTTACCTTGAAGACGGCAATCAGAAGATCGGCCCCGATGAAGTATACGGCAAATCCATCACCGATCCGTGCTTGGGTTGGGAAAAAACCGAAAAACTCATTCTTGAAATTGCAGATCTGCTGTAAATATGAATATCAAAAATTCACCCTGCATTCCTTTTTAACGGGATGCAGGGTGTTCGTTTTATGCGAAATAGCGGATGAGATAAAGAATCACCATGTGCACGGGATAAAATGCATAAGAGCCGTATTGAATAAATTTGTTGGATTTTCCTTTCTTTCCGCCGTAGAGCCAGATGGGGATGAGTGCAAGCACCGCAAATCCCTGCAAGGGGATTTCAAAATGATGTCCGATGAGATCAAACATAACCACCTGTCCTTCAAAGAACACGATGTTGAGAAGTACCATCCCCACCGCCTGCACGAGCCAGGCAAAGGGGAAATCACGGACCACATAGAACAGCACAACGTGCAGAACACCGAGCAGACCGTAATCGGGGAAAGTTACGAACGAACCGATCGCAATGCCTGCCAAGGAAAGCAGGGACAAAAGAATGTTTTTGGCATCTTTGCTCTTTTTGAGTTTTTCGATCACCGTCATAGCGGCAAAACCCCACAAAAAGGTGAGCATAACGCTTTGGTGGTAGGGGTTGAACCAACGGCTGGAATAAAACAGGTTGAACGGTATTTCCGAAATCAGCGCAAAAATACCGAGACGCAATGCATACTTTTTGCGGTTTTTGGTGTGCACGAATCCCTCTGCCAACTGAAAAGCAAAAATGGGAAAAGCAAGTCTGCCGATGTGCGTCATCCAATTCCCCAAGGAGCCGAATGCCGCCCACGTATGGTCGGACACCATCAGCACGATGGCAATAAGCCGCAACATATTTGCGGTGAGCCCACCCATGGGCAGTTTCGTTACAGGACGGTTTGCAGGCAAATTTTTTAATTTTTCAGCAGTCATACACTTCTCCTCCCGTTATTGCAATTCCTGCGGTACAAAGTGCATGGGCACATACATCACGGTCGAAGTGCCGCCTGCATATTCAAAGGCAACGAAATAACCGTCCAGCGTCACGTCATAACGCAGGCAAGCACCGCTGACAAGTTGTGCAATTGCCTCGGGATCGGTCGTTTGTTCTCCGCCGGGCATGAGATCGACCAAGGATTCGCCGGACGCGGAGTTGTCGGCATAGCTTGCACTGAAAACCGAACTCTTCATCATAAATTCCCTGCCGTATGAAGCCACCGTCTGTGCGGATTCCTCTGTGAACGGTGTGCGCAGAACTTTGGCGCGCACGGGGAATGTCTGAATTTGGAAATACTGCAACAGATCATACTGCTCCAACAGCGTCAAGGTGTTTTTCATATCATCATACACGGGATATATGCCGTAGGCATCGTAGTAATCAAACGTTTCGCAGACCTCATCCAGCGTGTACGTACGCAGTTGTTCAATTTCGGTTTCGGGAACCACTTCCGTATAAACCACATCTTCGGTGTAACTGCCGTAATAGGGCTCATAAGAATACTCGTCTTCCTCTGTACGGAGGTTGCTTGCAAAACTGATGTAACCGACGGGCACTTTTCCGTCAAATCCGTCCATACGCAACGTGCCTTCACGAAGATCGCCGATGAGTGCTTCAATCAGTTGCGAACCGATCAAATCTTCGTCCTGCATATCGCTCGGCAACACGGTGATCTGTGAAGCGGCAGGTGCAAGCAGGCTGACGATCTCCACATAACGCTCACGCAGATTTTCTTCTGCAATGAAAGTCACATCGGTCTGCACACGGAATTTCTGCAGAAGTTGCATCACCTCAGGTGTGCATTTCGGGTAATATCTTGTCAGCGTTTTTCCGTTTTTGAGCGTATATTGCAGGGCAACGGGATAGGAGAACACACTCAGGTCTTTCTCCTCAGCCTGAATCATTTTGCTGTGGATATCCGACACGAGGGCAATGTCATCCTCCTGTGTCAGCCCCGTTACAACGCTTGTGTTGTACACATACCAATGATTCAGATGATCGGCAATAAACTGATCCTGCGTGAGTTCGATTTCTTCCCAAGAACTGTAATGTTCGCTGAACGTGACATACTCATCCACCAAAGCCTGCTGCAATCCGTCCACGGAAACAGCAACAGACACAATGTCCTCTTTATCGGGCATCCGTTTTTCAAAGCCGGAAACATCAAACAGAAAACCGAGGCAGGTCAGCGCAAACACGGCACAAACCGCAAGCCCTGCAGGCAAAGCACGCAAGAGTTTTTTGCGATTGCGCAACAGTGCGGACATGACGAGCACATAAACGAGCAACAGAATGGGCACGCCTAAAAAAATGATAAGGCGGTCGGCAACTTCGTCATCCACAAGGAAATAAGCGGGATACACCAACAGAAACGAAAGACTCAGACAGGCAACCGACACCAAAGCGGGATTTTTGCCGAGAAACCCTGCGTTTTCGGCTTTGCGTTTTTTGAACACAAACGCCCCAAGCAGTGCAACAATCACCGCCGCGGCAAGCCAAGTCAGTGCATAGCCGACACCGGGACTCTGCCATCCGTCTTCCTTATAGGCGGTAAAACCGTCCGAAAACGGATCATCCAAAGGATAAAAGAAATTCAGGAACATCGCGGAACCGCCGAAACGTCCTTCACTGATATGCTCTCCCGTGAGAAGATCGCTGATGTAGACGTCAAACGCCGCACCTTTGAGGAAAAAGATCGAAAGATACTGCAAGCCGAAATACACGGTCACGGGCATGGCGATCAGGCACCCCGCACACAGAAAACTCTCGATGCTTGCACCCGTTGCACACATGGAAAAGGTGGTAACGGCAAACGAAACAAGGCAATGGCGATGAAAGAGAGAATATAAATCCCCGTAGCCGCCCACAACTGCCAGGAGGAACCGAACAGAATAAGATTGCACACCAGAAGCACCGCAAAAATGAGCAAAACGGGTGCGATCAACAACACCGCACAGGCGGCAACGCGCGACCAGAACAGATTGCGGCGGCTCTGCCCGAGGCTGAAATACACGTTGACTGTTTTTTTGACGTGCATAAATCGCCAGCAGTGCAGGGCAAGGAACATGGCGGACAAGCCGAGAGCCAGACAGATATACCCCATCCCCACAAAGCCGGCGTAGCGGTTGAATGCAAAAATATAACTGTCTAAAATATTATTTTCATAAAACTCATATTCATAATAGAACTTGTGGCGGAACAGATCGGGCAGATCTCCGAACATGGGAGTCAACAGCAACAGCAACGCCGCACCGTGATACCAGAACCGCTGTAAGGTCTGCACGAAGGAAATGCGAAAAACATCAACCGAAGATCGCTTTGAAGTCATAGTCGCCTTCCTCCATTTCATCTAAGAATATTTCTTCGACGGACATGACAAAGCGTTCTACCAACAGCGGATCCATTTTTTCCAAGAGTTGCTGTGCGGTATCGGGTTCTTTGGTCACGGTCAGCACCACGATCTTGCCGTCAATGTCAATTCTCTTGTAGTTGATGTGTGCAAAGTCTGCTTCCGTTTTGTCTTGCGCAAACACCGCACGCAGTTTGCAACGTGTGCCCGACAGTTCATCCACGGACGCATCCAGCACGATTTTTTTGCCGTTGATAAGGCCGATGTGGTCGCACATATCCCCCAGTTCATGCAGATTGTGCGAAGAAATGAGAATGCTCGCATCGCATTCTGCGGCATATTCAAGAAGCATATTCTTCATTAAATTGCGCTTGGCGGGATCCAGACCGTCAAAACTTTCGTCCAAAAGCAATACCTGCGGTCGGCAAGCAAGGGCAATGCACATTTCAGCCTGCCTTTGCATACCTTTGGAAAACGATGAAATGCGCGCTTTGCGGTCAAGTCCCAAAAGATCGGAGAGTTTTACATAGGTATCGGTGCTGAAATCGGGATAATAGGATCTATAGAATTTTGCCGTTTTATCCATGGTGGTGTACGGCTCAAAGTGCAGTTCATCCGGCACAAAGAAAAGATGCTGTCTCTGTTTTGCGTTGTCAAACACATCTTCCCCGTTCATCAGCACACAACCTTCTTCGGCCTTGTAGATGCCTGCCACGGTTTTGAGTAGTGTTGTCTTGCCTGCACCGTTGTAGCCGACAAGTCCGTACACCGAGCCGTTTTTCACCGTCAAAGACAGATTTTCAACCGCAGTAAAATTACCGAAGCGTTTGGTTACGTTTTTGATCTCAATCATCGTTTGCATCCTCCTTGTTGTAAAGGTCGCGAATCAGCGTCAGTACTTCATCCATGGCAATGCCTTTGGCTTTGGCGGCTTTGACAGCCGTTTCCACTTCCAGAAAGGCGTTTTTGCGCAGGTTTTCATCCGACAGTGCATTCAGATTCACAAAACTGCCCGTGCCCGGCACGGAATAAATAACACCGTGCATTTCAAGTTCTGCAAAGGCTTTTTTGACGGTGTTGATGTTCACACCCGTTTCTGCCGCAATCTGTCGGATACTCGGCAAACGGGAATGCGGCTCCAACACCCCTAAGGCTATCAGTTTCATCAATTCGTTTTTGATCTGCTCAAACACAGGTACACGGCTCTGTCGGTCAATGTGAATCATTTTTTCATCGCCTCCTGACTTTCAATTTGCGGGGGTTGAGAAAACTGCAAAGGTTCGCTTTGTGCTTGCTTTTTTTGTTTATGTGCCGTGCTTGCCCACAGAATGGCCGCAGCAGGGATGCTCGATACCAAGGCAAGCACCATATCGATCATTGTATCAAACACCGCTTTCTGCTCGGGTGCGGCAGGAGTGCCGAACAGACGGAACAATATGTAATCTTCGGACGGATTGAACAGAAAGTCCTGCAATGTCGTGCCGACAAAGTAGTCATAAACAAATTCGAATATTTCCCAAAAGATGATCACGAAACAGCCCATGCCGAAACCGACGACCGAGGACATAAATCCCGACAGCGGTCTTTCTTGCCTTTGCAGGCATTTAACAACGGCTTCGTGGCAAATGAAAACACAGAGAAAGCCCGAAAGCACGTGCAGAAAACTGTCATAACCGGGTTTTCCGCAGAAACCGAGGTAATGTCCCATATACGAGCCGAACAGAACAAGGATCATGCCGTATTTCTGTGCCGAATACGGCAAACGTCCGAGGAAGATCTGTTTGGGAAACACCACGCGGAAGAATGTAACGCTGAAGGCGGCAAAGACATTGGCAATGAGTTGAATCAGAATATCAAGTTTTTCGCCCGTTTCAAGGTAGGTTTTGAGCGTCATACCGAGTGCGTAAAGCATCATCACACGCACCTGCCACCACAAAACGTATTCGGGCACGGACACGCTTTTGCGCATTTCCCGCCATTCATTTTTTGGCAAGGATCTGTAGTAATCAATTATTTTTTTCATTGTTTTCATCTCTTTTATTTCAGCGCAGCAGGCATTTTGTCGTATGGCACATACACAAGTGCATCCGTCGTTCGCAGTTCGGCTTCATCGGTGTATCGCAGTTCCACAAAATAACCGGGTTGGTTGACGAAACTCGCAAACACCGTGTTTTCGGTCAGTTCTGCGATCACATCCGCATCGGTCACGGTCAGGCAGTCGGGCGGCAAACGGTAAGACACATCGTCTTCAAGGCCGACAAACGGCCAATCACCCTGATAGCCGCGATCTGCCACAAAGCCTTCAAACTGCAGGGAGGAAAGATCATAGTAGAGGATCGCTTCTTCACTTTTTTCATTGAACGGACTTGCATAAACGAAGGCGGCAACGGGTGTGCGGATGTCTTCAAAATACTGCAAAAGCTCGTGTTTTTCAAGAACAGCAAGCGTCTGTTTCATGCTCGGATACACAGGGATCATAATGTAATCGGCGGAATACGGAAGGTAATCAACCGATGCTTTCTGATACACGACCTCATTGGACGAATCATAGCGTGTGATACCGATATAGCCTAAGGGGGTATCCTCGCTGACAAAGTCCATCGGCAATGCGCCGTTTTGAATATCGGCGATCAGTGCACGGTAAAGCTGATCCTGTTTTTCATAATCCGCGCGCTCCTGCCGTTTGTTCACATCCGTCATCGCGGTGCAGTTCTTGGAGAAAATGACCGCATTGCGATTGTTAAACTGCAGGAATTCGGCAATATACTGTGCACAGCCGTCACGATAAGTCTGTGTATTGAGCAGTTTCTGCATCTCGATCATAACTTCCACGGTCGCTACGGGATACACACGTGTCAGCGTATGTCCGTTTGTCAGTTCATAACTGACAACAATGCTTTCCGACCAGGAGGATCTTCTGTTTTTGGGTTCATCGAGCAGCATTTCGTGAATGGAACGAACGGTTTCGATCTCCTCGTCCCCATCAAAGAACACGAAGCAGTTTTCGCCCCACAGCCCTTGCGTGTACATGATCGATTGTAGCAGTGCTTTCCCGTGTGCGGCAGGCGGATAGTGGTCATACAGCGTGCTGTCTTCCCCGACAAAACCGAACGAGGTATCGTTGGAGACCGCACCTCTGCCCTGCGAAAAACTGATACCTGCCCGCACGACCTTTTCCGAATCGGGAATGCGTGTTTCATAACCGAAGCCACCCGAGATGAAGATCAGCAGAAATACAAACAGGGCCGCCATCATAACATAGCCTTTTCGCAGATTGTCCTTTACCTTTTGCTTGGAACGCAGGAACACGGCGACAAAGCCGATATAGACACCGAATGCAACCCCGATGAGAAGTATTGCAATCACCACAGAGCCTGCCAGAGTAAATGCATTTCCGTAGGCAATCAAGCTTGCAAACGGAATGAGAATGCTTGCAAGTGCAAACACCGTAACCGCTAACAAACGGGTATCTGCCCCCAGAAATCCGGCTTTTTCAGTTTTCTTGCGAATGAAAAAGTGACGGGCGACAAGTGTGAGCACAACGAACAAACCAAGATAGAAAATCGGATACATAACGCTCGGCAAGGGCGACACATCCGTCGGACGGGCAACCAATGCATCCACAAAATCATCGTTCGTGACGGGATGCAGAAAATCAAGGAATTGAAATCTGCCGCCGAATTCGGCAGTGATCCGATCATTGCCGTCCATGGTCTGCAGGTAAATGTCATAGTTGGCACCTGCCAGCAGAAGATCACTGAGCATATACACGCCGTAATACAAAAAAGTGGGTGCAAAAGTCAGTACCGTTCCGCAGATATTCCCCTCCACGGTCGTACCGCTGCAAGTCATGCACAGCACACTCATTGCCAACGGATACAGCGACACCGCCAAAAAGGAAAATGCATAATACGCAACGGCTTTCCACAAGGCAAGTGAATTGCCGAACAGATAACAGTTGAACACGGCACAAAGCAAGAACGGAATAAAGATGCTGTAAACAAACGTTGCCACACAACCCGCAAACGTACCTGCAAACAGCGTACTGCGTTTGACACCCAAACTGTAATAGACGTTTACGGTTTTTTTTGCGTGCATGAACTTAAAATTGCCCAGTGCCGTCATAATGGCAGAAAGCCCAAACACAAGGCAACTGAAACCGACATACACCACATCCGGCCAACGGCCGCCGATGCAATACAGCATCGGTTCATATTCGATCGTATTGTCCCAAAGAAGCGAAAAATACCGTTCCGCTGTACCTGTATTCAGGCTCACAAACCAAAACAAGGTAAGCAAAACCCCTTGTGCGGCATTTTTACGCAGCGTTTTCAAGAATGTTATGAAAAACATTTTTTTGTCGGAATAAGAGGATGAAGTCATGGAAGTCCCTCCCGCGTGCATTATAGGTGTGCTATCACAGATATCACACTTATACAATAACAGACTTTACTGCCTTTGTCAAGTCATTTTCGAAAAAAACAACCTGCCTTGCAAAAGACAGGTGCGGTTTTCATGCAATTGTATAATGCCGGATGCGTTTTACTCTGCTATTCTCTTAAGTTGCGCAAGCAATTCCGGAATGTCCTTGCGTACAGTGTCATACACTACATTCATTTTCACGTTGCCATATTCGTGAACGATTCTGTTACGCATTCCTTTCATGGCTCTCCATGGAATCGTTGCGTAACCAGACTTAAAATCTTCTGTCAGTTTATCTGCGTTCTCTGCGATCTGAATCAATCTGAACATCACAGAATCCACAAGGATCTCATTCGCTTCGAGTTCTCCGAGAGTCAGTTTCCGCGTGTGTTCAAATATAAATTCCAGATCGGTTACGATTCTTTTAATGTAATAATTATTATCTTTTTTGTTATCCATATATTCTTAATCCATCCTTGAGTATTTCATTTATCAGTTCCGGATTTTCGCTGAGTTGTTCAAGATTCAGTATGTCAACCTTTTTGTGCAGAGCTTCACGCAATGCTTCCGCAAGATCAAAGAATTGTATTCCCGATACCGTCGTTGATACCAGTAAATCGACATCACTGCTTTCAGTGGCTTTTCCCTTTGCATACGAACCAAACAGATAGCAATAATCAACATCAAAATCCCGAAAAACAGCAGTGCAGATTTCTTTGATCCGTTCAACGGTCAGCATCCCGTGAGATTCATCCAAAAAGCCAAAATCTTTGAGTTTTTGTACCATGAATTCATATTTCATGGTACCCGCTTTTGCATGATCGGTTTCGTAATTCTGATACGTTCGCAAAGGTATTCCGAGATATCTTGCACATTCTTCCTGTGTCAGTTTTTTTGATCTTCGAAGATCCCTGAGTGTCATTTTTCATCACCTTTATTGGTATTATACCACTCAATTAAAAAATATGCAAGACAAATACGCAATAATTGCGTAATATCAAAAATTTATTTACGCAATTTTTGCGTATTTAAAAATATCATAACACGCAATTTTGGCATTTATTGACAATTGTGTATTTGCAAAAAAAATGACCTGCCTTGTAAAAAGACAGGTCGTAAAAAAGTCAAACCTCAATAGCCAAGCGTCCCTTCAAGGGATTCATCGTTTTCGATCCAATCCGAAACGGGGATCACACGGTAATTCTCACTGTCGTCACGAATGACAACGGTCTGAATGCCTGCGTTGATGACCATGCGCTTGCACATCGAACAACAACAGGAGTTGGAAACATACTCGCCCGTATCCACTTCCTGACCGGTCAGATACAGCGTAGCACCGATCATTTTGTCGCGCGGGGCACTGATAATGGCATTGGCCTCGGCATGGACACTGCGGCAAAGTTCATAGCGTTCACCGCGGGGAATCTGCATTTTCTGTCGGATGCACACCCCCAAATCGGTACAGTTTTTTCTTCCTCTGGGTGCACCGACATAGCCGGTGGAAACCACTTCGTCATTATTCACAATGACCGCACCGTAGCGACGGCGAAGGCAGGTGGTTCGTTTGGAGACCACCTCGGCAAGATCAAGATAGTAGTTGACTTTGTCACGGCGAAGCATATCTGTTTCTCCTTTCATTTTGCATTGATATCAATGACTTTGGATGCATCGTTGATGTAAATGATGCCCGACACCACGGCAAGCACCGCCGTGATCGCAAGCAGAATGTTGGAAAGCAGCGGCAAATTAAAATCGGCCGGAATCACACCGCTGTCGGCCAAATGCGTTGCAAGCAGCATCAAAAGGGTGAACACCATCTGCGTGGCGGTCTTGAGTTTTCCCCAGATATTTGCGGGAATCACCACACCTTGCGCAGAGGCTACAAGACGAAGGGAAGTAACGGCAAATTCGCGCACAAGAACGATCATTACGATCCAGATACTGCACAGCCCCAATTGCATGAGCGCAAGCAGGGCGGCCGTGGTGAGCATTTTATCGGCAACGGGATCGGCCAGTTTACCGAATACGGTAATAAGATTGTACTTTCTTGCAATTTTGCCGTCCAAGAAATCTGTAATACAACCAACGGCGTAAATCAGCAAGCCCCACAAAAAGTGGTTCGAGATGCTTTCAGCGAGAAAAATCGCCAAAAAAACAGGGGTTATGACCATACGAAGCACGGTCAAACGGTTGGGTACGTTCATGTAAACTCCTTTTATGTATATTATTCAATGACGCGACCGACAAGATCCACGTCTTCCGTCTTTTGAATTTCGACCTCAACGAGCATTCCGTCTGTCAGTTCATAATCACAGGTGAAATAGACGGTGGAATCGATCTCGGGGGCATCTCGCCATGTTCTGCCGATGTAGCAATCGTTGTAAGCATCATACGCATCCACGATGCAGGTCTGCACGGTATCGACCAGTGCTTCCTGCTTTTCGGTGAAGATGCGATACTGCAGATCCATAATGCTTTCCCCGCGTTTTTGCGCAACTTCCCTGTCGATCTGTCCGTTCATTTCCGCAGCAGGTGTGCCTTCTTCTGCGGAATAAGCAAAGCAACCCAGACGGTCAAAACGGGCTTTTTGCACAAATTCGCCAAGTGTTTCAAATGCGGCTTCATCCTCCCCGGGGAAACCGGTAATAAGGGTAGTGCGCAGTACACAATCGGGCAGATAGGAACGGATCTTTTCTACCAATGCCAACAAACTGTTCACGTCACCGTTGCGGTTCATGGCGCGCAGAATGTTGCCGTCTGCGTGCTGAATGGGAAGATCGATATACGGCAATACCTTTTCGCAATCGCGCATCGTTTCAAGCAGTTCGTCCGTAATTCGGTCGGGATAGCAGTACAGCAAACGGATCCAACGGATGCCGTCGAGTTGATTCAGTTCGCGAAGCAGTGCAGGCAATTTCTTTTCGTCATACAGGTCTTCGCCGTAACGCGTGGTGTCCTGTGCAATGAGAATGAGTTCTTTGATGCCGTTCATGGCAAGCATGGCCGCTTCTTTGACAATATCCTCCATCGGACGCGAACGGAACGGACCGCGAATATCGGGAATGGCACAGTAAGAACAGCGGTTGGAGCAACCGTCTGCTATTTTAAGATACGCCCAATGCGGCGGTGTGGACAAAATACGCGGATCCCCCAAAGGCATTTCCTCTTTTGCGGGAAAACGGCTGTCTTCCGTTTCGTTGAACACGTTGGTGACAAATTCAACGATCTGTCCGTTGGCACCTAAACCTGCGACTGCATCCACTTCGGGCATCTCTTTGAGTATTTCATCGCGGTAACGCTCTGCCATACAGCCAAGAACGATGATCTTGCCGAGATCGCCGTCTTCTTTGAGTTGCGCCATTTCAAGAATGTTGTCAATGGCTTCCTGCTTGGCTTCTTCAATAAAGCCGCAGGTGTTGATGATTACGGCATCGGCACCGATGGGGGTATCAGTGAGAATAAATCCCGCATCGCTGAGTTTTGCAAGCATCATTTCGCTGTCCACCTGATTTTTCGGACAGCCCAGAGAAATAAAACCGATCTTTTTCTGCATTTTTATTTTCCTTATTCTGTATCTTCTTCGTTCCAACCCAAATTTTCCACCGTGTCAAACACTTCATGGGGCGCATAACCCAAGCGCAACAGGCGGTTGATGATCCGCTTTTTTGTTTTTGCATCGGGCACGGTATCCTGTGGGCATAATTTATCTATTATATCAATAATACTGATTTTTTCGTCAATGTCAAGTGTTTGCGCCGCACTTTGGGCAATATGACGGTCAATTCCGCGGGATATGAGTTCATTTTCCACCCGTTTAGGAGCATAATGCTTGCGCCGCACCAGTTCATCCGCAAGCATTACTGCAAATTTTTCATCATCGATCAAGCCCAGTTCACGGCACTTTTCGACCGCCTGTTTCGCGGCGGCAGACTTGTATTTTCGTTTGAGTTTATCCGTCAGTTCCTTTTCGGAATGGGCGCGCATACTCAACAGCCGCAAGGCATTTTCATACGCAAAAACGGAGTCAGCCGCCGTTTGCAGGGCTGCTAACTCCTCTTCTTCGATTACATCGCCGTCTCGGTACGCATTGGCAAACCATACCTCGGCAGGAACGGAAAATCGGTATTCTCCGTCTGTATACAAATTGATCTTACCGCTTTTGGCGGTGGTCGTGGTCAATATCATCAGTCAGCGGTAATGTCAATTTTGATCTTGGGTACACGGCCGTTGTTGGGGGCAATGGGGGCTACGGGTTCGATCACTTCACCGTCTTCATCCGTTTCGGGAACATTGCTTGCAGGCGGGGCATCGGCACGCATACTGCTGACGAAATCCGGATGGGAACGGATCTTGGCTTCGATCTCATCACGCAAAGCCGTGTTTTTATCGAGCATCATGCGCACATTGTCGCGTCCCTGTCCCAACCGTTCTTCACCGTAGGAAAGCCATGAACCGCTTTTCTGCACGATGTCAAAACGGATGCCCAATTCAAGAATTTCGCTGGTTTTGGAGATACCCGTACCGAACATGATGTCAAACTCAGCCTGTTTGAAGGGCGGTGCCACTTTGTTTTTGACAATTTTGCAACGGGTGCGCGATCCGACAAAATCATTGCCGGGTGCTTTGATCTGTTCGACCTTGCGCACGTCAATACGCATGGATGCATAGAACTTGAGCGCACGACCGCCGGTGGTGACTTCGGGGTTGCCGTACATGACACCGACTTTTTCACGCAACTGGTTGATGAAAATGACGATGCAGTTGGAACGCGAAATGGCACCTGCGAGTTTACGCAATGCCTGCGACATCAGTCTTGCGTGCAGACCGACGTGAGAATCGCCCATTTCCCCTTCGATTTCGGCTCTGGGCACCAATGCGGCAACCGAGTCCACAACAATGACGTCCAACGCGCCGGAACGGGTAAGTGCTTCCGCAATTTCCAACGCCTGTTCTCCGTTATCGGGCTGCGCGACCAGCAGAGAATCAACGTCTACACCCAAGTTTGCGGCATAAACGGGATCCAGTGCGTGTTCGGCATCGATGAAAGCGGCTTCGCCGCCTGCTTTCTGTGCCTCGGCAACCACGTGCAGTGCGAGTGTTGTTTTACCGGAAGATTCGGGACCGTAAATTTCAATGATTCTTCCTTTTGGAAGTCCGCCGATACCTGTTGCGGCATCAAGTGTGAGAGAACCTGTTGAAATGGCTTCGATCTGCAGTGCGTCACTCTGCCCCAAGCGCATGATGGCACCTTTGCCGTATTGTTTTTCGATTTGCGCTATGGCAGTTTCAAGAGCTTTTTTCTTATCTTCAGACATCGGAATCTTCCTTTCAATAAAACAAATGTTCGGCTGTTGAGAACATTGTACATGATTTTTTTATAAATTGCAAGAGGAAAACATAAAAAACTTGCAAAAGTAACATCAAAAGGCTACAATAGAGTCATCAATGGGACGGAGGAACAATAAATGCCCGAAATTCTTGCCCCCGCAGGCGGTCCCGAACAGTTGGCCGCCGCCGTCAGAAGCGGTGCTGATGCCGTATATCTCGGCACAAACACACTCAACGCCCGCCGCAGTGCGAAAAATTTTAACGATGAAGAACTGTTTGAAGCCGTCGCATACTGCCATGCATACGGTGTAAAAGTGTATGTAACACTGAACACATTGGTCAGTGACCGAGAACTTGCCGATGTACAAAAAGGATTGAAAACGATCGCCGCAAGCGGTGCGGATGCAGTGATCGTACAGGATCTCGCCGTGGCGGCTCTGGTAAAAAGATGTTGTCCGACCATGCCGTTGCACGCTTCCACGCAGATGAGCATTCACAATGCAAACGGCGCAAAAGCACTCGAACGCATGGGATTCAGCCGCATCGTGACGGCACGGGAACTTACTTTGCACGAAATCAGCGAAATTGCAAACAGTGTCAATTGTGAAATTGAAGCCTTCGTGCACGGTGCGCACTGCATGAGCGTTTCGGGTATGTGCTATTTTTCCGCCTTGCTCGGCAGCAGAAGCGGCAACCGCGGATTGTGCGCACAGCCCTGCCGCCTTGATTTCAAAAATGAACACGGCAGAAATTTTGCGTTGTCACTCAAAGACATGAGTCTGCTGTCGCACCTTGATGACATGGCAAAAGCGGGAGTGACTTCTTTTAAGATCGAGGGCAGAATGAAGCGTCCCGAATACGTTGCGGCGGCGGTGAATGCCTGCAAAGCGGCACTGAACGGTGAACAGTATGACATTGAAACACTCAAAAACGTGTTTTCACGTTCCGGTTTCACCGACGGTTATCTTACAGGCAAGCGCGATGTGACCATGTTCGGCTATCGCACCAAAGAGGACGTCACGGCCATGCAGACCGCATTCGGAAAACTGGCGGAGCTCTACCGTGCCGAACGGCAGTGCGTACCCGTAAAAGCACGGTTCACCATGCGAAAAGACACTCCTTGTTCCTTTACCCTTTCCGACGGCGAATACACCGCAACGGTTACGGGCGATGTTCCGCAAGCGGCACTCAATCGCCCTTTGGACAAAGAAAATGCATTCCGTTCACTTGCAAAACTCGGCGGTACACCGTTTTATGTCACCGAGTTTGATTGCACAATGGACGACGGACTGATGTTGCCTGCCTCCTCACTGAATGCCGTGCGCAGATCTGCGGCAGAGCAGTTGTATACAAAGCGCAGTGCCCCGAAAGCACATCGGTTTTTCGATCAGATCCCGCCCGACAAAGACGTATTGGACAAGCCGTTCAAAACGGCTTTGCGTCTGCATTTCACATCGGCAGAGCAACTGTTCAACGCCCCAAAAGACTGCGAGATCGTTCTGCCCCTGGCGGTACTTGACAAACATCCCGACTTGATCGGCCAATATGAAGACCGCCTGTTGGTGCAGATTCCGACTCTCGTGTGGCAGGAGAATGAAGCATCTGTTACTCAAACCCTGCAAAAACTGTACGACATGGGTGTAACGGAGGCCGTGTGCGACAACATCGGTGCGGTTGAAATGTGCAAAAAGATCGGCATGACACCGCACGGCGGTTCGGGACTGAACATTTTCAATTCCGACAGCCTTTCCAAGTATGCAGATATCGGTCTGTTTGACGCCTGCCTTTCGTTTGAAATGAGTGACAAGCAGTGCTTTGCCATACGAAATGAAATTCCCGTAGGCATCCTTGTATACGGCAAACTGCCGCTGATGCGTTTTCGTGCCTGCCCGGTCAAAGGACTCAACGGCTGTGCAGGCTGTAACGGTAAACGGACGCTCACCGACCGAAAGGGTGAATCCTTCACCGTGCAGTGTGAAAACAAAAAATATTCCACTCTCCTCAACCTCGTGCCGTTGTATCTGGGAGATTGCGATCTTCCGAAAACGGATTTCGTTTCTTTCGTGTTCACCACCGAAACCAAGGAAGAATGCAAAGAAGCGATGGAGGCATTTCTGTATAAAAAATACCCGCCGTTCAAGCGAACAACGGGACTTTACAAACGCGGTGTACTGTAATACATCCGTTCCTATATTTACTTTTTATTTGCCCGCACCGTCTGACGGATGTGGGCAAATGTTTTTTCTTCGCCTTCTTCTGCCAGCATCACAAGCCAACTTTCAAGCAGTTTTGCCGTTTCGGGGTGAATTTCACGGCTGTCCTTGCCGTTGTTGTAGTAATCAAGTGCGGCGGAATCGGTATAATTCTTTCCGCGGTAGATCTTACACGCCGCTACACGGTCGCAGAACATTTCGGCGGTGTATCGGATGGGCATTTCCACAGGCACGATGCGTTGCAAAGGAATGCTGAAATCCGTCCAGTATTCAAAATGATGCTTGTTTCTGCCCTTGTGGTGCATCCATGCGGCGGAATAGCCCTTTTGCAGACGTTCGTTGACGTTCGGGCTTTTGTCACCAGCATAATATTTAGCCCCCGTCAAAAACTCCGCAGGACTGTATTTGGACAGATCGTGCCGCAACCCCTGCCACAAAATCCCCACCTTTGCGCAATGCCGGATCACGGCATGACGGTGTGCGGTAATGGTTCTGAAATGCTTAATTATTTTCATATGTTCCCCGTCACTCTTTCAAATGAGAAAGTATCCACTGTAAAATATCATCATACGAAAAAGAACCGTCTGCAACAGACAAGCCGAATTGAATCAGTTCCTGTTGAGAATAGACAATTGTTTTTCCGTTCAACTGCAAGGTCATCAACATTACAAAGACACCGATTCTTTTATTTCCGTCAGCAAAAGCATGATTCTTTGTCAATGCAAACATAAGACGGGCGGACTTTTCTTCAACGGACGGATATAATTCCTGTCCGCCATAACTGCCCATCGCATTAAAAACAGCAGATTCCAACAAATTATAATCACGCAAACCATGACTGCCGCCTGTTGTGTTTATCATTTTTTCATGCAAAGAAATTATTTCTTCAACTGACAAAAAAATCATTTCGCCAACTCCAGAAACGCTTCCATATTTTCGGCAAGGATCCTGTCTGCCGTTGATTCAATTCTTTGCCTGCGCATCTGCATGATTCCGGCAATTTCTTCGTATTCATCAAAATCAACAATCACATATCTCGGCTTGTTGTTTTTCAGGATCACAGCCATTCCGTTTTCATCAACCAGACGAACGACTCTGGAAAAATTCTGATTTGCCTCTGTCATGGGAACAAGATAATCGGTATTCACCATCATATTCAGTCACCTCATAACTATTATATGCAATTTATAGGATAAAATCAACCTATTATTTGTATAATTTTTAATACAATTTTTGGGAAAGGATGAAACAGACCCACAAAGCCACCACAAATGCGGACTCTGCAGGAATGGCAAGTTTTGTATACGGGCATTTCCAGCCCTTATCCACAAACAGAAAAATCGTTCTTGTGACAAGCACGGTGGTGGCAAAAAACAGACCGCCGACCAAAGAGTAAACGGGTGTTTTCAGTGCAATCGTCAGATACAGCAAAAATGCACCCAATGCAAAGGAGATGCCGCCGTAATACACACGGATCTCGGTTTTGCCTGCATTGTCAACGGGTTTTACGGCAAAGGCTTCGGCATTTTTGATGGGATTGGTGATAAACACGATCGCCATACCGAAAAAGTAAGCCACAAGACCGATGACGGCAATGCCCGCGGGAAGATTGGAGAAGAAGATCTCTTTCATAAACATATCACACCTTTTTTTGATTTTATTGTAAGTAAATAAAGAAAGATTGTCAACAAAAATTCACTAAAAAAGGCTTTAGCGGAACATCAAAGCTCCGATAAAGCCTTTTGATCATTTTATTTTATGCTTTTTTGATCGTCAGATTATCGACCAGTCCGATCAGCGAGCACACAAGAAGCAGTGCGAACACCGCAACAAACGAGCCCGTACCGTCCACGATCTTACCTGCAATGGTGGCATAGAATGCGGACGGGATGAGAATGAGATTGAGCAATGCGTAGTTGAGCGAAAAGTTCTTCGGGCCGTAGAAGGCATTGGAGAATGCCGCCGAAACGGTCGGAGAAAAACCGTAAGAAAATGCGCACAATGCAACACCGATTACCACAACGGCAGACAATTTGGTTGCAACACCGAGCAAAGCAAGCCCCGATGCGGCAATGGCTACGGCAGAGGTGATATACTGCGTTTTGCGAATGCCGAGCGCATCAAACACAGCACCCGAAGCAAGCCGTCCGAAACCGTTGAAAATAGCAAGCAAACTTGCAAGCGTAACGGCCGTCCCCTCTGCCAAACCGCCCGAAAGCAGAATGTCCTTGCCGAATGCAAGCGTGACACTGCCGACTGCGGAAAAGAGAATGAAAAACAAAAACAGTTTCCAGAAGGACGGTCTTTTGAGCATCTGCACGGCGGTAAAATCCTGCTGTTCGGCAGATGCTTTTTTGGTGACGGCAGGCAGTTCTTCGGGCTTGGGCGCACGGATAAACAGACCGCAGACCACCAACACAGCTCCGATGAGAAGGCCGTAAATGAGATACGTTTTGCTCCAACCGACAGAAGCGTTTGCAAACAGTTTTGCCGCCACGTTGCCCAAAACAAAGGAACTGAAACCGAACGCCATCATCAGAACGCCCGAACAGACACCCTTTTTATCCGGAAACCATGCACTTGTGAGAGAAATGACAACATTGTAGACCACGCCGATACCAAGTCCCGCCATGATGCCGTAACCGAGATACAGCAAAAACACGGGAGAATCGGCAGAAAGCGTTGAGGTGAGCACAAAACCGCCTGCAACCAGACAACCGCTGACGGCCATGCGGATCTTTGAACCGATTTTTTGATTCAGAAGTCCCGAAAACAGACCGCCGAGGCAGAACATACTCATGGTGACGGTGTAGTTGAGGCCCAATTGCGAACTCGTCCAACCAAATGCGGCAAAGGGTGCTTTGATGACCGACCATGCATAAATAATGCCGGCAAAAAACAGGGCGAATGCCCCAAGAGCCAAACGAAGCCAACGGTTGTTTTTCACGAAGATCATCCTTTCGTTACAGTTTCGACAAGCCGTGTCGCACCGAACATTTCGCGCAGTTTCGGTTTTTCGATCTTACCGGTTGCATTTCTGGGAACTGCGGTAAATATAATCTTACGGGGACGTTTATAGCGCGGCAGTTCCGTACAGAAGGCGTTGACTTCTTCTTCGGTCAGTGTCATACCTTCTTTTACTTCGATGATCGCCGCCGCAATTTCACCCAATCTTGCATCGGGCAGACCGATCACGGCAACGTCCTTGATCTTTTCATGTGCACGCAGGAAATCTTCGATCTGCACGGGATACAAATTCTCGCCGCCCGTAATAATAACATCCTTTTTACGGTCAACAAGGAACACAAAGCCGTCGGCATCGCATTTTGCCATATCACCCGTATACAGCCAACCGTCTTTCAGACTCTCTGCAGTGGCTTCTTCATTTTTATAGTAGCACTTCATAACACCGGGGCCGTTGAGGATCAATTCCCCCACTTCTTCCGTTTCGCATTCCGTGCCGTCCGGATGCACGATCTTTGCCTGCCAGCCGTAGCCGGGAACACCGATGGCACCGACCTTGTGCAAATTTTCACATCCGAGATGCAGCGAACCGGGACCGATGGATTCACTCAATCCGTAGTTGGTGTCGTAGCTGTGATGCGGGAACACTTCCATCCAGCGTTTAATCAGCGAGGGCGGAACAGGCTGTGCACCGATGTGCATGAGTCTCCACTGATCGAGTTTATAATCGGAGAGTTTCACATCGCCTCTTTCAATGGAATCCAGAATATCCTGTGCCCACGGAACGAGAAGCCACACGATGCTGCACTGTTCGTCCGAGGCCGTACGCAAGATCCATTCGGGCTTGACACCGCGAAGCAACACCGCTTTACCTCCGACGAGGAAGGAGCCGAACCAATGCATTTTGGCTCCCGTATGATACAAGGGCGGAATGCACAGGAAAACATCTTCATGCGTCTGCCCATGGTGCGCTTGCTCCACAAGGCAGGAATGATACAGTGCTTTGTGCGCATGGAGAATGGCTTTGGGAAATCCCGTTGTGCCCGATGAGAAATAAATAGCGGCATCCTCTTCTTCCGTCAGCGCAACGGCAGGTGCTGTTGTGGAACAATACGTCATATATTTTAACATATCCTCCGCAAAGGACGGCACTTCCGTTCCGACAAAAAACAGCGTTTTTACGGTCTTCATATCGTTAAGTCCCGCTTCGACACGTTCGGTAAATTCGGGACCGAAAATGAGCATGGTAACGTCTGCAAGATCCAGGCAATACGTGATCTCGTCCGAAGCATAGCGGTAATTCATAGGCACTGCCAAAGCACCCGTTTTGAGAATGCCGAAGTATACAGGCAGCCATTCCAGAGAGTTCATCAGCAACAACGCGACCTTATCACCCTTTTTGATGCCTCTGGTCAGCAACAAATTGGCAATACGGTTTGCTTTTATATCAAATTCGCGCCACGTCATTTCACGGCGGTAACGCTCGGAAGACCCCGTTTCGATCAGATTGAATTCACGCCAGTTCATATTGCGGTCGGAAATGCGGTCGGGGTTGATTTCCACCAATGCAACTTCATCGGGATACAGTTTTGCATTGCGTTCGAGTATTTCGGGGATGGTCATAAATGAAGATCCTTTCTGTACTTTTGCACTTTTATGCTTTTATTCATAAAAGTTTTTATGCGTTGAAGTATACCACATAATTACATCTCTGTCAAGCAAATAACGCTTGCTTTTGACTGCATTACGGAATATAATTGCAAAATATAGTATCATAAAAACAGTATTTGTCAAAAGGAGTTATACAATGGGACTTTGGGAAGTATTTTTGATCGGTGTCGGGCTTGCCATGGATGCTTTTTCCGTGGCTGTCTGCAAGGGATTGACTATGCCGAAGATCGATAAAAAACAAACCGCTGTCATTGCCTTGTTTTTCGGCGGCTTTCAGGCATTGATGCCGTTTCTGGGCTGGGCGCTGGGCAAACAGTTTGAAAGTTACATAACCGCCGTTGACCATTGGATCGCTTTCATTCTTTTGGGTGTCATCGGCGGAAAAATGATTTATGATGTAATTAAAAACAACGGAAAAGAAGAAGAATGTTGCACTTGCGGTAAACTCGATCTGAAAGAATTGTTCACCATGGCTGTGGCAACAAGCATTGATGCACTGGCAACGGGAATAACGTTTGCTTTCTTAAAAGTCAACATTCTGTCGGCAATTTCGGTGATCGGGATAACAACTTTTATCCTTGCTGTGATCGGTGTTCTTCTCGGCCACAAGTTCGGAGCAAAATGGAAGGATAAGGCAAGCCTTGCAGGCGGCATTGTGTTGATTCTGCTTGGCACAAAGATCCTGCTGGAACATCTGGGCATTTTTTCTTTTTGAATTAACATTTCACTAACACAACTCTAAAATTTCAAAAACAAAAGGAGGGTATACTGCGTCACACAAACACAAAAAAGAGAGGTAACAAAAAATGAACATGAACAAAAACGACAAAGCATTCCTTGCAGAACAGATCCGCACACAGTACATTGCAAAGCAGCCCTCCGGTCTTGACGAACTGCAGGCACTCGACAGAAAAGTGCACCGTCCTGTACAGACACGCGCTTATGTTTTCGGCAGTATTGCCGCTTTGATCATGGGATTCGGCATGAGCCTGATCATGACCGACTTCGGCAGCATGATCGGCCTGCAGGAAACCATGGTACCCGGTATTATAATCGGCCTGATCGGAATGCTGTTTGCACTAATCAACTACCCTGCTTACAAAAAACTGCTTAAAAAGCGCAAAGCAAAATATGCAGACGAAATTCTTGCATTGAGCCAAAAATGTCTGGAAGAATAACAGATAATAATATTTTTTTAACAATTGCGTGCTAAAATAAGGCAAAAAAGGACAAAGGAGTGAATCCGTATGTTTCGGATCCTGGTGGTCGAGGATGACATCGATCTCAACCGTTCCGTTTGCACATTTCTGAATAACAACGGATACGCCGCCGACAGTTGCACGGATGCACAACAGGCCTATGATGCCATTTATGACGGCACGGTTTACGATCTGATCATTTCCGATATTATGATGCCGGAGGTGGACGGATTTGAGTTTGCGCAGACCGTTCGTCAGACAGACAAGGAGATCCCGATCCTGTTTATGACGGCAAGAGACGATTTTGCGTCCAAACAACGTGGTTTTCGCGCAGGGATCGATGACTACATGGTCAAACCGATCATTCTTGAAGAACTTTTGCTTCGCATCGGTGCGCTGTTGCGCCGTGCAAAGATCAACAACGAGAAAAAACTGACCGTCGGTGCTCTGGTACTCGACAGCGAAGCACACAGTGCAATGTTGGACGGCGAAGAAATTTCACTGACCGTTCGTGAGTTTGACATTTTGTATAAACTGCTTTCCTATCCGAAAAAGGCTTTCACCCGTTCACAACTGATGGATGAATTCTGGAGCAGTGACAGCCTTGCGGGACCGCGTACGGTGGACGTTTACATTACAAAACTGCGGGACAAACTATCGGCCTGCGACAGTTTTGAGATCGTTACCGTGCACGGATTGGGATATAAGGCGGTTATAAAAGAATGAAAAAGACAAAATTGCAGCGTTTCCTGCTGAGCGTCTATGACTATTTCCTGTTCTTCCTGTTGGTGGCCTTTTTCATCAGTTGCAGTATGATGCTTTTTCTGAATCTGATGCAAGCTCAGATGCAGATCACGCTGACACAGGAAAACATTGAAACGGCGGCAAAACTTACTTTCTTCAACGTTCTGTTTCTGAGTCTGGCATGGACACTGATTGACAGGATCCGCAAACGTATTCTCATTGACAGGCAGATCGAACGCATCTCCAAAGCGGCCGAACAGATGATCGAAGGGAATTATTCCGTCCGCCTATCTGCCGTACCGGCTCTGCTGGATCGCGGCCACTTCAACGGGATCATCGATTGCTTCAATCAGGTGGCCCGAGAACTCGAAGGCAGTGAAGCATTGCGCTCGGATTTCATCGCAAACGTGTCACATGAGCTCAAAACGCCGCTTTCGGTCATATCCAACTACGCACAACTGCTTTCTTCCGATTCATTAAGTGCCGAACAGCGCGCCTATTACACACAAAAAATTGCAGAAACAGCACAAAAAATGAGCAACATGGTCTCCAATGTGCTCAAACTCAGCAAACTGGAAAACCGTCATTTGCCTTGCGTAAAATCCGTTTTTGACCTGAGTGAACAGTTGTGTTCCTGCGTACTGCATTTTGAGTCGGTCTGGGAAGAAAAAAATATTGCGGTGGAAACAGACATCGCAGAAGATGTTTTTGTGGAATCCGACCCTGAAATGTTGCGCATTGTGTGGAACAATCTGCTGTCCAATGCTTTCAAATTCACGCCCAACGGCGGAACCGTGACCGTACGGTTGCAAAAAAGCGGCTCGGCGGTAAAGGTATCGGTCATCGACACGGGTTGCGGCATTGACACATTAACAGGCAAATTCATTTTTGATAAATTCTATCAGGGGGACACGTCCCATGCATCGGAAGGCAACGGTCTCGGCCTTGCGATGGTCAAACAGATCATAGACCTGACAGGCAACCGCATCAGCGTGACCAGCGAACGCGGCCAAGGGAGTACTTTTACCGTAGAAATAGAGGAAATAAAAGACAATGGAAAACAATAACCGATTTGAATATGCATACAATGCATCACAGCAGGAAGAGATCCGCAGGATCCGTGAAAAATACCTGCCGCCTGCAGAAAAAAACACACAGGACAAACTGGAGCAGTTGCGTCGACTGGACGGTTCCGTCGACAAAAAAAGTACGGTCGTCGCATTGGTGATCGGCATTTTGAGCACTCTGATCCTCGGCATCGGGATGTGCTGCTGTCTTGTGTGGGAACAAACCCTTTTTGCAGCCGGTATAGTGATCGGTCTTATCGGCATCGCCGGCATTGCCGCCGCCTATCCGCTGTATATACACGTCACAAAAAAAGAACGGGAGCGCATTGCTCCCGAAATCATGGAATTGACGGATTCACTGTTGGATCACTGATCCGCATGGCGGATATCGTTGATTTGTTGCAGAAGATACGGCAGAATATCCTTGGGTTGCATTCCCAACGCATAGGCAAACTCTTCAAACAGCAGTTTTTCAGCCTCTTTCTGTGCGCGCTCGTCGGCAAGATGCAGATTCTTGCCGGCTTCTTTTCTGTCCACAGCGTGCAAATGAATGTTGCAGATCATTCTTGCAAGTTCATAAACATCCCCGGATGCGGTGATCTTCCCGAACTGTTCCTTGCGGTCCAGATCATCCTCGATCCATTCCCCCTGTGTCTGCGCCATAAGCAGGATCACCCGTCCGACTTCCTCTGCGGTCAGACAGGGGCGCATTTTCCGAACCAGATTTTCATTGTGCAGCGGAACATACACGCTCGCATTTTGCTCAAAATACGGTTTGAGCACATAATATTCCTGTACGGCTCCGCCGATCTTCTGTTTTACGGTACCCATGACCGTGCAGACTCCCTGCGTACCGTAACAAATGACATCATTGATTGCAAACATAAAAAACATCTCCGAAAAACAAGCGTATCTGCAGACGGATCATCGATTGAGTGTCCGATTGCAAATACGCTTTTAATGCTGTTATTATATCACTGTTTCAAGCAAAATGAAATACGGAAAAATCGTTCCGCAAAATGATATTTCGCACTTATGAATAACTGAACGCATACGACTCTTTTACCTTTGCGGTAAAAAGAGCTTCGGTGGTCAAAACGGTAAAGGCACCGACGCCGCTGCCCGTAACATTTGCAGTTATGCTCATTGTCACCAATCTGCCCGCAGAGTCAATGCTTGCCGCAAGAGAAACATCCGTGTATTCCAGTTGCGCCGTCTGCACGCTATAGGGGGAAAGATCCTGCCCGCGGAAGCTGAGATACGAGATCAGTTCACCGTGGATGGCAGGTATGGGTTGCTGTGCGTTCGCGGTGTCATCGCACAGCGAAATGACCGCGATCACATTCGTTCCGTCAAACGATGCCTGTGCCGCCGTGATCTGCGCATCCTGCAGTGCAAACTGCATACCTTTCGGAGCAATCAGTTCCGTAGCAGATATGTTACCTGTTTCGGTCACGGCTGCTCCTCCGGTCACGGTATATGAATGACTCTCATTTCGGTTGAGTTTTTTGACCACACTTTCGGCCATACGCGGCATTTGACCGTCTGCGGTACCCAGGAACGCTACTTCATGCTTCACACCTTTTTGCAAGGTATAATTCAGTGTGTTGCCTTTTGAAAGATTGACCGCATCACAAAAACGGGCAACAATTTCTTCCTTTGACCAGTTTGCGGCATTGGAAGGATCACTCTGCAAGTCGGTCGCGTCTGTAACACCGGGTGTAGCCTGTAAACCGTTCGGAACCTGCACCAAAGGATCTCCCTCATAAAAACGCAGGGTAACACATCCCGACAAACTCAGTGCCATAACGAGCAAAAGGCAAAGAAAAACTGTCTTTTTCATTGCAAAAAACCACTCTTTCAGCAAAAATTTTCCGCTTAATTCCAAAGTCGGGTATAGGAATCGGACGTTGCATCCGCGTACGTCACGGTCAGTTTTTCTTCCAATGCACCGTTTTCAAGCATATAAAAACGATATGTATACTGCGTACCGGTCGATTCGTCCGTTGCAATCGCAAAATAGGATCCGTCCGAATCCTTTGCAAAAGCATAGTTCATGGCATCGTACACTTCCTTGACATCACCGCTGTTGACGATCAGATATTCCGTATCATCCATCGTAAAGAAGTCAAACACATTGACCGTATTCACGGCGTTGTCGCTCGATGTATCGGAAACGCAGGTCTTTTCGCCGCAATACACAAGATACGATTCCAAGGCTGTGCTCTTGTCTGCGGCGGCAGGACTGACCTCCTTGAACAGATCCAAAACCTGTCCCGCACGCACATAGGAATACTTTGCCATATCCATTGCATATTCATATCCGGAAGCGGGTGAGAGTGTTTTCAGCCATTCTTTGGAAGACGCTTCATCGAAATTAAGAAGCACATCCGAATAACGGTTCATCTCGGTCAATGCCCATGCATTGCGCAGACACGCTTCATCATACAGTTCTTTTGCACCCGGATAATCAAGCACATAAGCAACATACGTTTTTGCAAGCGAAGGATTGCTTTCGACCTTGGAACGCGCGTAGTTATAAAAAATTTCCGGCCGTTCGGCAATGTATTTTTCCAGTTCTCCGCTGCTCTCTGCGGCGATGACTGCCGCCTCATAATCATCGGATTCCACGGATTTTTCAATCAATTGCGCTTGAATTTCCGCCATTTTCTTTTCGGAATTCAGGAATCCGTCCATATCCGCATACATTTCAAGTGCTTTTTGGTAATCGCCTTCTTCTGCAAATTCGCCTGCCGAATGATACAGCATCAGCGGCTCCAGGACGAAATTTGCAAACAAAACGATCAGTGCAATCGATCCGAATATGATTACAAGATATAAAAGCGTTTGCAATCTTTGACGCATACGGTCAGCTTTGGAGACAGATAAATCGATTCTGTCATCCTTTTTTTTGTTCTCAGCCATAACAAAGCCTCCAAAACAGAGAGTTTCAAAAAATATAAAGACAGTATAACACAGAATCCGCTGTCGGGCAAGTAGTTTTACGGTTTTATAAAAAAATAAAATGAGAAAAAAGCATAATTAAGAAGAAGATGTTGCAATGAGAAAAAATTATGTGTATAATGATAGAATCAACACCAAAGGAGTGGTTTTTCTTGGAATTCAACAAAGAAGGTCTGTTTATGTATCTTGCCGCGGCGGCAGTGATTCTGTTCGTCGTCATTGAGGCACTGTTTTTCATCGTTAAGGCATGGAAACGTGGCACACAACTCGGCATTTCAAAGCAAACGCTTCGTAACACCGTCGTTTCTTCTGCACTGTTCACCGTCGGCCCCGCCATTTCCATTCTCGTCACCGTGCTTGCATTGTCCAAAGCACTCGGCATCGTTCTGCCGTGGGTACGTCTTTCGGTCATCGGTAACCTTGCATACGAATCCACTGCCGCCGAAGCCGCACTGAGTTCTTTCGGTCTGTCCCTGAACGCCGAGGTTACGGATCCCACCGCATTCGCAACGGTTGCATGGTGCATGATGATCGGCAATATGTGTGCGCTTACACTCGTTACCGTTCTTTGCAAGGGCTTGCAGAAAAAAATCGGCAATGTCGCCAACAAGAGTGAAGGCAGCAAAAAACTTGCCGATATGATCTCCGCCGCAGCCTTCATCGGTATCATTGCCGCTTTCGTGGCACGTGCGATCAACGGCACGACCGAAGACGGAACGGGCAACGCCGGCTTTATGAGCATTGCGGTACTGATCACGTCTGTTGTAATCATGACTCTGCTTGACCTGCTTTGCAGAAAGAAAAACCTCGACAAACTTGCAAACTTCACAATGCCCATTGCCATGTTTGCCGCCATGGGTATGGCAGTGTTGCTGAGTGCCGTACTGCCGCAGGATATCGTCAACTACGTCTGGAGATAAGGAGGGTGAACCATGAAAAAGAACAATACTGAAAGAAACTATTTTGATCAGGTGCACGTATGGGGCAGAGTGTGGACCGTCGGTGCCATTCTGACGTTCCTTGCTTTCCCGCTGGTTATCTGTGCATACTTCGGCGTATGGCCCACCCTTGCACAAGTCAGCAAACCTGCCCTGCAGATCATTGCCATTTATTGGCCCACTGCCATTATTGAAGTAATTGCTTTCGTTCCCATGATGGGCAGCGGTGCTTCGTATCTCAGCTTCGTTTCCGGTAACATTTCCAACCTCAAACTCCCCTGCGCGCTTGCATCCATGGAAAATGCAAAGGTTCGCCCGAACACCGAAGAAGGCGAAGTCATTTCCACCATTGCGGCAGGTGTTTCCGCCATCACAACAACCATCGTTATTGCGGCAGGCGTACTGCTTTTCAGCCCCTTCCTGCATTATTTCACGGATGCCGATTCCGTGTTTGCACCTGCTTTCACCTACGTGCTTCCCGCACTGTTCGGTGCGTTGGGTGCAAGCTACCTTGCAAAGCATTGGAGAACTGCGATCGCTCCGGTCATCGTCGGCGTTATCATTCTTATTTTTGCTCCCACCATGGGCATCGGCACTCTGATGTTCCCGACCATCGTCGTGGCCATTCTCAGTGCTGTCGTTATCTTCAAAGTACAGGATAAGAAAGAGAAAAAAGTAGCATAAATAAAAGAAAATGAAAAGGAGAACATGAGCGATGAAACAAAACGAGATCACCGTCCCGACTCCGTTGCTTCGTGATGACGGACAACTGACCGCACCCGGCTGGTGCAAACGCAACCTTTACATTTACAACCGTGAAAAGATATCCGACAGCAAATGGAGAATCAAAGAATGGGATTTCTATCAGATCTGCGACGGTCACCACATGGTGCAGTTGAATTTCTTTGATATTTCCATGGCTTCCGCAATCACCGTCAGCGTACAGGATCTGCGTACGGGTAAAGAACTCGCCGCCGCCCTTGCGATCGAACCGCTGACTCCCAACCGCAGTATCATGAGCGTCAACCCCGAAAAACCGTTTTATTTCCACCGCAAGATGGGCGGTTCCACCGTCATTTTCGACGTCAAGGACACCACCCGCCGTCTGTATTTCAACGGCAAATGCAAGGGCAAAAAACTGGTCATTAACATTCAGGCCGACAAACTGATCGATCAGGAAAGCCTGACCGTGGCCATCCCCTTCCGTCAGCCCGGCAAATTCTTCTACACCACAAAACTCAACTGTATGCCAAGTGCCGGCACGGTTCGTCTGGGCAATGAAACCCTCGTCAATTTTGACCGTAAAAACACGTTCACCGTTCTCGACTGGGGACGCGGTTGCTGGCCTTACAGCAATATGTGGTACTGGGGTAACGGCAGCACATGGCTGGACGGCAAGCTGTTCGGTTTTGAACTGACATGGGGCTTCGGCAATGACCTTGAAGGTACGGAAACCGCCATTATGTATGACGGCAAGACACATAAGATCGGCCGTGTGTTCCTTGAGATCGATCCCGAGATCGACAACAAGTGGATGCAACCCTGGCACTTCTTCTCCGAAGACGGCAGATTCGATATGACCATGATCCCCTTCTACGACAACAAGAGCATCATGATGCCCTTGAATGCAGTGGGCATGAAAACACATCAGGTGCACGGCCTATGGTCGGGCAAAGCCGTTCTGGACGACGGCACGGAACTGAAAATTGAAAATATGTATGCCTTCTGCGAAAAGGTTTACAATAAGTGGTAATTCTTTTTTGCACTGACACAATATGCCCCCAAGGAGGTACGGAATGAAAAAATATGTCTGTATTTTTTTGAGCATCATGCTCTGCATTCCGTCTCTTTGGGGTTTTTCTGCCTCTTGCGCGCAACTGACACAAACAAGGGTATACACGTTGCAAAGAGACGGCCTGCACACCTACTGGACGGATGACAACGGCAATGCGGTCACTTTGGATCACACTGCCGCAAGTGTACAGCCTGTAGAAGATGTTGCAGGTGCTCTGCCTGCATCCTATTATGCAAAGAACGTAACATCCATCAAAGATCAGGATCCCACCGCCGCGTGTTGGACTTACTCGGTGCTGAGCGTATTGGAATCAAGTTATATCAATCGCGGCTTCGGTACAATCAATAATACCGACTTCTCCGAAGCACATCTGACATGGTTTGCAAACAACGGTTATTACACGGATGCGAACGATCCGACAGCCGGAGACGGCACGTTTTTTGACAATCCTTACGATGCAGGCGGTTCGTTTTCCATGGCGATCTATGCACTGGCCAGAGGAGCCGGCATTACAACAGAAGCAAAATACCCGATGAACAACAAAATCTATCCGCAGTACACGCATTCACAGATGTATGTAACGGATGCGCGCATTGAAAATGCGTATTATCTGTCCGATCAGAACGACATCAAACAGGCGATCATGGACAACGGCGGCGTTGCCGTGTGCTATTATCACAGTGACGATGCGTGTAAAACGGTAAGGCTTGCCAATAAAAATCCCGCGACAGGCCAACTGAACACAACCAGAACCGCTTATTATCAGCATTCGTCCCTTGCACCCAATCACGCCGTTACCATTGTCGGCTGGGACGACAGTTTTGCGAGAAGCAATTTTAATCTTCTCTCAAGACCGTCTGAGGCAGGTGCATGGCTGTGCAAAAACAGTTGGGGTACGGATTTCGGTGACAACGGCTATTTCTGGATCTCCTATGAAGATGCCTCTTTGTGTGACTACACGACCTTGACCGCCGCAAAAGCGGATCTGTATGACAGCGTTTCCCAGTATGACGGCTACGGCTACAACAAAGCGGTGGAATTCAAAAACACAAAAGCCGCTTACATGGCAAACGTGTTTACCGCGCAAAAGAACAGCATACTCAGCCACATCGGTTTTTACACCCTTTCGCCCGACACGGATTACACCGTTCTCATTTATCGCCACGTCAACAAAAACAGCGGCGATCCGACCGACGGAACACTCGCTTATTCGATGTCCGCAAATGCAGAATTTGCGGGATATCACACAATTCCCCTCGGACAGAAAGTCTCCGTACAAAAGGGCGAAACCTATTCGGCGGTCATTGCATATCCCCTGTCCGACGGCGAAAGCGTTTGCATCCCCGCAGAGGGGAAAACCGTGACGACCGACGGCATCACCACCCATTTTGCCGCAGAAGAAAAATGCAGTTACACAGGTTCTGTGCAAAACGGCAAAGTGATTTGGACGGATGCAGTCAAAGACGGCTACAACAACGTCTGCCTGAAAGCCATGTTGCAGGACACCGTAACGGCTCTGCCTGCCATGCAGGAGCCGACCACGCTGACCGACCTTGCAACAGGCGTGCAGCTGACCTATGATGCAAGTGATTTTGAAAAAAATGCAAGCGTTTTCATGACGGTTTCTGCAAACAACAGCGCGGCAAAGCAAGCAGAAACGCATTTGCAGAATCTGCACCCGGATGCAAAAGCAAGCGGATACACGATTACGCTGTATGTGAACGGCAAGGCTGTCAGCACGGCAGAACACGGTTTTATTGTGCACTTGCCGCCACCGCAATACTACACGGAAAAAGTGCTGTACGCGCGATTGACAAATAAGAACAATGTATGTATATCCTACGCAGAACAGGCAAAACAAAACGATCCTGCATCCATTCAGACGCATACTGCGGACGCCGTATTCCTGCAGATCACACTGACACCGCAAAGCGATATCCCGATGCCGTCCGATGCGTTGATTGCAAAATTCCTCAATGCGATCATAAGGCTGTTTGAAAAAATGATTGCTCTTTTTGATACTATTCTGATACGCAGTTGATTCAATAAACAAAAAAACGGAGGAAATGCTATTTTTTGCATCTCCTCTGTTTTTATATAACAGCATAATTAGAATGTATCCAACCCGACAGCACAACGTAAAACAGAACGTGCATCACTTGGAGTAATCATACCGTCACGGTTTATATCAGCAATTGTTTTCTGACTGTCAGTCAACTTGTCAAGCCCAACTGCCGCACGAAGTACAATGCGAGCATCCGCAGGGGTAATTTGTCCATCATCGTCCATATCACCCTTCATTGCTGCAATTGACAACGGTGTGTCGCAATGATCACAACGGCCATCCGCATTTTCATCTGTATGCGCAACAATGGGAATTTCCGTCTGTGCAACAAGAATTACACCGCAAACAGAACATTTCTTGCCTTGTGTCATACCTGTTTCGATGCAGGTTGCAGGGACAGCCGGAATGATTGTTTCTTTGTGACCGAGTGCAGTTACATCTTCAGTGTACGTATCCTTGCAATCCGAACAGGTAAATGTCTTGACACCTTTTGTTGTACAATCGGGTGCAGTGGTGATAACCCCACGATAACTGTGTCCTTTTGCATTTACATAATCTCCGACATAGCTGTCGCCGCAGGTGCAAGTGTATGTTGTGTAACCTTTGGCAGTGCAGGTGGGAGTAGAGACAACTGATGTATAATCATGACCGCATTTTGCAGCCAACACTTCACCGCAGACAGTGCAACTCTGATCTGTAGTGCAGGTTGCAGCTAACCCGGGAGTATGACCGAGTGCGTTGCCGTCCGTAGCATCACAGACCGTGCAGGTCTTGGGGACTGTGCAGGTTGCCGTTGTCCACTTGTGACCTGTTGCAGAAATTGTTTCCGTATAACTGTTTGAACAACCGTTACAGATATAAGTTCTTATCCCTGCAGCCGTACAGGTTGCGGCCTTGGTTACAGTTGATGAATAAGAGTGTGCGTGCCATACGGCATAAAGAGTAACATCCGCTTCTGCTGAGTAGGTGTCGCCGGGCTGATATGTTGCACCGGCCGCAGAACTGCTTGTTGCCCAACCTTTGAAAACATATCCGTTTCGGGTGGGAACGGAACTGCTTAAAGTAATCACATTGCCGTAATCTTTCCATTGTGCAGCAGGAGCACCTGAACCATTGTTCACGTTATAGGAAACAGTATACACTTTACCGAACTTAAACGGGATCGTTCCTGTTTTTGAGGAATTATAATACTTTATACCAAAGATGTATTTTGTGCCTGCGGTCAAATTGTATTCTAATCTAAAATTTCTGCTGTCTCCATCATCGTCATCACTGTCCAATTCCGTCCAATTGGAATTGTAAAGATAAACTTTTGTGTCCTCTCCCCCGGTTGAGTAAATAACGTATTTACCGCTTGTTGCGGGAGTAAATGTATAATACTTCATTTCTCCGCATGTGCTGATCCAAGCACTGTTAGAAGAGTTTACAGCCATGGAAGATGTATTATTCTGCCAAACTGCATAGAGTGTCAGATCTGCATTGGAAGAATAACTTGCACCGACAGAATAACTTGCCGATGTTGCACTGCTGTTTGTTGACCAACCGAGGAATGTATAACCGCTTCGGGTGGGTTTGGAAGAACTGAGAGTAATGTTTGCATTGTAATCCTTATACTGTGCTGACGGTGCACCGCTTCCTCCGTTGGCATTATAAGTTATCATGTAGGGATAAACCAACTCAATTTTTTGCGCATTCCCGCCGTTAAATGGCCACAGTGCAACATTTGTATTGTCAGCACCGAAACCTCCGTCAACATCCAATACAGCCGAATTGGAACTGAGTGCTCTCAAAAACCATTGCTCATCACCGTTTTTGCAGAATTTCCATTTTTGATTGTCGCTGTATTGCAATGAATAGGTTGAAACATTGATTCCCCTATAATAAAGACCTCTATAAACATCCAAAGCTTTTCCGCTTGCTAAGGACACAATGGTATATGAGTTGTCTGAATTTTTAATCAGTTTCCAAATTTGTGCGTCATTACTTTCTCGTTTACGTGAAACTGCATTTTCATCAGTATCTTCGGTTAAATATGTGTTAAGACCTACAAATCTGATTCGTCTGTATAAAACATCATCGGTTGTAAAGTAATAACTTGACAAAGAAGTACCTGACATTGTCAATGAAACACAACGGTCATATTCTGAACCTGTGTATGAACCGTACTTTGTCTCAACATAAGCATAGAATTTATATGTACCCGGATCACCTCCGTTTAAACCTAACGTTTTTGTTTTTGTCTTTCCGTAGTCGTTTGTTATTACGGAGCCATCCGGACACTTAACCTTTAATACGATTGAAACTATCTCATCATCGTACGCATCCCTGCCGTTTATCTGAGGTGTAATTGTTAAATCAAACGTATTTGAATCGTAAAACTTCCCATTCTCTTTATTACAGTCATATTCAATACGGTATCCTGTGCACCGGTATTCAGGGGTAAAATCTGATATTTTCGCATAATAAGTCCTTGTTGCCCCGCTGTCGGTTGTATATGATACCTTACAGCAACCGTCCGTATAAACCTCATGAATTGTAACAGGATCATTACCTGAAATATAGTGCCCACTTGCAACAACACCGCAACTTGAATATACCGTTGTTTTTCCGGACGGGTTTTTGAGATATGTGGTGTAGTTTTTACTGTAGTTGGGATCAATTATGTGAGAACTATCTCCATAATTTGGAACACCAAAATAATAGTCACTTATTTTTCTCCGAAGTGAAAAAACTCCAACACCATTACTGCTTCCACTATTGTTTGAATTTCCTTCAATTGTGTAAAAATAATCTCCTTCAACGTAATATACCAAACCAACGTGACTCCAGGTTTTTGTAAAAAACAAATCACCAGGCTGCGGAATATAATTCAAGTTTGTATCGCAACCTGATTGTTCATAACATGATCCCGTATGATTAACAACCGGAATATTAAAACAACTACTTGCATGTCCCGCACGCGAAGATGTTTTGAGAACCGATGTAGGAATATTAGCCTGTCTTGCACACCAAGAAACAAAATACGCACACCATTCAACATAATTATGATTAAAATATGCCCCATATTTATTATCGTTGTTGGAACCCTCTGTATATCCTATTTGAGTTTTGGCTATACCGATTATGTCGCTTCGATAATTTCCTGTATTTGCATGCGTGTTTTCATAAGCTGCACTTGCCTTTATAGTAAACAAATCAAGAGCATTTTCATTCATTGACGTTGAGCATAAAAACATAACGATTACCAACAATGCAGATAATATTTTCTTTTTCATATTATTCCTCCAAAAATAATCTCCACAACAGTACAAAATAAATATACCATAGTATTTTTATATTGTCAACAATATTATTACAATAGTATTGTAATCTTTATCCTTGGGGGATATATATGTTAAATGAGCGCATCAAAAGCCTTCGACTCAACAGATCCATGAGTCAGGTAGAACTTGCCGATCGATTAGGCGTCACCAAACAAAGTGTATCAAACTGGGAAAACGATAACATTCAGCCGTCTATTGAAATGCTTGTTAAGATTGCAAAAGTGTTCAACGTATCAACCGATTATCTTCTCTCATTGGATGATCGGAAATATATAGAAGTAACAGGCTTATCAGATCAAACCATTGCCCATATACAACTTCTTATTTCCGACATAACAACAAAAGAGTGAGATTGCTCCGTGCAGTCTCACTCTTATTTAGTGCATTTTTCCAAAAATCGAATACGGCAAACAGGTGAATTGCCTTGGGGGCGAATCATTTCACCATGCAAGACCGTAAAACTGCTGAGCCATCCTTACCGCGTTGGTGTTATTCGCTTTCGTAAGGGCGAATACGGAGCGTTGCGCCGATGGATTCACAAATTTTGCGACATTTGTCCTGTTCTTCCTTCGTTGTTACAACATCCACGATCGTCATAATAACCTCAGAAACATAGTTCGTGCAGTCCTTTGCAAAACGCAACATGGCATCGTAAGAATCAATTCCGAATTTCGGCCGTACGGTCTTCAGATAATCTTCCTTATTCGTTGCATTCAAACTGATGGACACCGTATCGATCAGCCCTTGCAACGATGAAGCCGTCTCTCTGTTGCAAATCAGATCGGCAAGGCCGTTGGTGTTGATGCGGATCTTGATGTCACTCTTTGATTTTATGTAAGCGGCTACTTTCAACAGATCGTCCAACCGTTCCGTAGGTTCTCCGTAACCGCAAAAAACCACTTCCTTAAATTGTGTTAAATCCCATGCATCAATGCTTTCGCAGATTTGAGCAACCGTAGGTTCACGATCAAGCCATAAGGAATCCGAACCATAAACGCCGTCACCGTTCTGCCGCAAGCAGAATGTGCAAGCGCAAGGACAGCGATTGGTCATATTGATATAAAGTCCGTTTTTAACGGGATAAGTTATCGTCATCATACTGATTTTCCTGTTTCAATGTCATATAATCAATGCATTTTCTTTAAAAATGTCTTGCGGTGAACGGGCGAAATGCCGTGGGTACGGATCATTTCGTAATGCAAGGCCGTGGGATAGCCCTTGTGTTGCAAAAACTTATATTCGGGATACAGTTTGTCAAGTTCCGCAAGGCAACGGTCACGGCTGACCTTTGCGAGAATGGATGCCGCCGCAATGGAAATGGATTTGGCATCCCCTTTGACCACCGCTTCTTCGGGCAATCCCGTGTTCGGACAGCGGTTGCCGTCCACCAGCACGTAATCGGGCTTTACGGGCAAGCCTTCCACGGCTCTGCGCATGGCAAGAAAGGTGGCGTTTAAGATGTTCAGTTCGTCAATTTCCTTTTCGTCCGCACTTGCCACGGAGAAAGCGATCGCCTTTTCACAGATAAGATCAAACAGCGCATCGCGTTTTTTTTCGCTGAGTTTTTTGCTGTCATTGATGCCGAGATCTTCCAATCCGTCGGGCAGGATCACCGCCGCCGCAAACACAGGCCCTGCCAGAGGGCCTCTGCCGGCCTCGTCCACACCGCACACAGCGGTATAGCCTTTTTCATGCAATAAATTTTCAAGTTCGTATGTCATAACGCACCTCCTGCGGGACGCTCAAAGGTGATTTTTCCGAGTCTGCCGGCACGCAGTTCATCCAACAGCATGATTGCGGCGCGCTCGGTGTCCACTTCTCCGCCCGAAATGAGCATACCGCGCTTGCGAGCGATCATTTCGAGCACCTGCCACGGCTCACATTCGGCAAAATCCTTGATCTTATAGCGTTCAAGCAGTCGGTCGGGATAATCATTCATCAAAATGGAGCAAAGGCGCACCGCAAGGGATTCAATATCCAATACCACGTCTTTGACGCCGCCTGTGAATGCCAGTTTGTCTCCCACGGCGGGATCGTCGAATTTCGGCCACAGAACACCGGGTGTATCAAGCAATTCAATGCCGCCGCCGATGAAAAACCACTGATTGTGTCGGGTAACACCGGCTCTGTCCTCCACCTTTGCTTTTGCGGAGCCTGCCATACGGTTGATAAATGATGATTTTCCCGTATTGGGAATACCGACGACCATAATGCGCAGGGCCTTGCCTGCCATGCCGCGCTCCTCATTGCGTTTAACAAGGTCGGCAAGCACCGTACGAACGGTGTTGCGGTACTGGTTCAAGCCTTTACCGCTGCGGCAATCCACAGCCAGTGCGGCACTTCCCTGTTTTTTGAAATGTGCGATCCATTGCGCGGTTGCCTGTTCATCGGCAAGGTCGCATTTATTGAGCAAAACGATACGCGGCTTTTGTCCGATGATCTCACCGAGTTCGGGATTACGGCTGGATTCCGGAATGCGCGCATCCAGCAATTCCGTTACCGCATCCACGGAAGACAGACTTTCGGTGATTAGTCGGCGGGTTTTCGCCATGTGTCCGGGAAACCACTGCACGATCTGTTTTTGAGAATCTGCCAAAGCAAAGACCTCCTTTATACAAAAAATGCCGCATTGCGCGGCAAAAAAGGTTTTATTGATAAATATTCCAATCGGAACCGACACGGCACACGGCCTTACCGAGCAAATAATCTTCCTGCACAAAACCGATGTCGGCATAGCGGCTGTCCAGCGAAATACCGCGGTTGTCACCCAGAACAAACACACAGTTTTCGGGAACGGTCAGCGGGAATTTTGCCGTGCCGAAAAGATTACCGGCCACGTCACCGTTGATGATATAACCCGTTTCATCCAGTTCTTCTCCGTTCCGGGAGAATGTGCCGTCTGTTGCACGGTCCACCACATCCCCTTCCATGGCAACAATGCGCTTGACAATGTTTTCATGGCGGCTGTTTTCCTGCGTTGAAATGATAATATCGCCGTAATCGGGTTCACCGTAGTAGGGCATCACAAGCAACCAATCCCCATCTTGCAAGGTATTGTCCATGGAGTCCCCCGACACACCGACCAAGCGGAAACAGAATGTGAACAACAGTGCAATGACCGTAATGGCAGGCACAAGAACGGAGACCAGTTCAAAAAACAACGAATTGATTTTTTTCAATAAAAACACCGCTTTCAAATGAATAAAAGGGGACATACTGTCCCCTTCTTTTTCAAAAAACTTACTTAATGAGTTCCTTAACTTTAGCAGCCTTACCGACTCTGCCGCGCAGATAGTAGAGCTTCGCTCTGCGGACACGACCGTGTCTGACGATCTCAACCTTAGCAACGTTGGGGCTGTGGATGGGGAAAACTCTTTCCACGCCTACGCCGTAGGAAAGTCTGCGTACGGTGAAAGTTTCGGAAACACCGCTGCCCTTGCGAGCGATAACAGTGCCTTCAAACACCTGAATTCTTTCTTTGTTGCCTTCACGAATCTTGACGTGTACACGAACCGTGTCACCGACGACTACTTCGGGAAGTTCTGCTTTGAGGCTCGACTGAGCGACAAGTTTAAGTGCGTCCATTGTAATATCCTCCGTTTCATTGTCAGACGTTCATGTTCATTGACAGAGGACCGTCCGTTTCTGTACTTTATTGTACGTCTCGCCATGGGTGGACTCCCATGCACAGAACGCTGTAATATAATAGCATAGTCAAACCAAAAATGCAAGTATTTTTTTAAATTTATTGAAAATTATTTACATTTTTGATTTTCTGTTTTTGTGCAATATCACTTAAAATACATATAGACCTGGCATTTGATCATACCGTTATATAGTTTTCTGCGTTTGTCGGCTTTTTTGCCGAAACAACGCTCAAATTCGTCATCGGCTGTAATGACCGTATAACTCCATCCTCTTTTCGGCACAAAGAGTTTACCCATATCCGCATACAGTTTTCTTGCATTTTCGGCATCCAGCAAGCGTTCTCCGTAGGGCGGATTGCAAATGAGTGTGCCGCGTTCGCTTGCGGGCGCAAAATCACGCAGATCGCGCTTTTCAAAATGAATACAATCGGCTACGCCTGCACGGGATGCATTCTCACGCGCAATGCGCAGTGCTCCTTCGTCAATATCCGATCCGAATGCTTCAAAAGGCACATCCAAGCGTTCGGCGGCTTTGGCTCGTTCTCTTTCCTCCTGCCACACGGAAAGCGGCACCTGTGACCATTTTTCGGCCGTAAAGCGGCGGTGAAGCCCGGGGGCTATATTTCTTGCCATCAATGCACCCTCCACAAGGATGGTGCCCGATCCGCACATGGGATCGTACAGGGTGTGATATTCGCGAAGTCTTGAAATATTACACAGTGAAGCCGCCAAGGTTTCTTTCAGCGGTGCGGCATTGGCGGCAGGACGGTAGCCGCGTTTATGCAGACCGCTGCCCGATGTATCGATAAGCAAAGAAACGATGTTTTTCATTATGGAAAACTGAATCTGATACAGTGCGCCCGTTTCCTCAAACCACGGAATTCTGTAACGCAGTTTAAGCCTTTCCACAACTGCTTTTTTGATGATGGATTGGCAATCGCTGACGCTGAACAGATCGGAATTGAGTGAATATCCCTTCACGGGAAACGCATCGTTTTTGCCGATCCAATCTTCCCACGGCAAGGCCTTGGTTCCTTGAAACAGATCTTCAAATGAATGTGCCTCAAACTGACCGATCAAAACCTGTATGCGCTCGGCATAACGGCAACAAATATTGGCTCTGGCAAGAATGTTGGCATCCCCCGAAAACAGCACTCTGCCGTTCTCGGCATTCACCTCAAGCGCACCGATATTGCGCAGTTCATCGGCAATCAAGCCCTCCAACCCCAAAAGACAGGGCACACAAAAACGAAACATAGCTTTTCTCCTTTTGTCCGCACCTTACGAACAGCGATGCGGAGGTTTTTATCGCGTAATATTATACCTGTTTTTGGCCGTAATGTCAACCGTTCCTGTGCGCATGGTCACTTCCGAGCATTGCAAATATCTCTGCTTGTGTTTTGCACTTGTCATAATCACCGACCAGACTTCCGTTTTTATGGTACACGGTTCCGTTCAGTCGATTTCGCATCATGCAGGCGGTCAACTCCTCCACCCCGAACTGTTTTGCAAAAGATGCAAAAGCCCTGATGCGTGGTTTATCCAACATGGAATCATTGCACGGAAAGTCTGAACATTCCCAACATCCATCCAGACCGCGTTCACGACAGCAGATGTAATTTTTACACCACCCGTGCGCCTCACATCCGCCTTGCTGACACCCAACACAATTCTTATCGTGTTCACACAAACTGCAAGCAAGTCCGCAAAAAGCGACCGGATCCTTGCGTTTTCTCAACCAATAATTCATTCCGCTTCGGTATTCTTCACTCGGAACAAATCCGAATGCTTGCATAACCGCGTTTCGTTCGGGCGTATTTTGCATCATTTTCACGCACATATTCAAAATATTGAAATCATCATAGAAATTGCAAACAGCGCACGCAACCAACTCACACAAAACATCCGTTGTTTCATATACCGAGCAGAGATCAATGCGCAATACACCGTACACCCCGCCAAATATTTCAACAGTTCCGATTGCCCGATCACCGCATCGCTCAATTATCGAAAAACGCACATACCGTTATTATTTGTATTCCTGCAACCAAAAATTGATTGCTTGTTGCATCTGCTCTATGTTTGTATAATAAAAATCATTTGTACAAGCGTCGCTGTTCATGCGTGCAACCACAGATGCATCGGAATAACACCTTAACAAATCCTGTGCATCTTCGGTTCTGACAAGACGCAGAAAAAACCTTTTCGTATCATATTCCGGACACAGACGGTACGGATTCACATATACCCACCTCTCAATTCATTGCAATATACATTGTGAACATTTGTTCTGTTCTTTTTTATTATACACATCCTTATTATTCATGTCAATAGAGCAATTGTTAACATCCGCAACAATTTATATTAGACAGAACACCCCGACTCCTTTCGGAGCCGGGGTGTTTGTGCTATTGGTTATCCGCGTTTACTTTCGTAATCGACTTAGCTGAACAGGTTCTTGAACCAGTCAATGATCTTCTGGAAGAACTGAACGATCTTCTGCCAGAAGGAGATCTGTCCGTCAGGAGCGATTCCTTCGTCAGGATCCACGATTTCGGGCGGGATGTAGGTATCCATGAAGCCATAGATATCGTTTGCCATGCCGCTGAGCGTGCCGTCCTTACTGTTGACGCAAAGGTCATGGAAGAACTTCCAGTTGTCGTTGGTTTCGTCAAGCCAGTTCAGGGTTTCCTTACCTGCATGATACAGACCGTAGAAGATGTAGTAGATGGTGTACAGCATCTTGTCTACGCCGTCAGTCAGGGAAGCCATATCCTTGAGCTGATCAAGCAATGCGCAGATGAACTTGAATGCTTCATCATTGACAGAGTCTTTCAGCATAAGCTTGATGGCGGTGACGTTTTCGCCGGTTACAACGAAGGTAAGAGCGAAGCGAAGAAGTACGGTGATCATGTCGCCTCTGTCAGCAGAGGAATCATTGTACTTCATGGTGTAAGCCGTTTCACCGTTCTTGGACTGGAAGGAAACGATTTCACCGTGTGTGAACTCAAGTACTGCATTGTAGATGGGTTTAGCAAGTTCCATTCCGATGTTTTCTTCAACGCCGGCAAGTGCCAGGTCAAGAATACCTTCGAAGTCGAGCGTGCCAAGATCCGGGATACCTACAAGTTCATAAGCATTGACGTCACCAAGCAGCGGCTGAAGGGCATCAAGGACACCGAATACACCGTGGAGCAGGTTCTTAACTACCGTATCAACACCGTTGGAGTTGATGAAGTAGATCAATGCGGGCAGGAGTTCAAGAAGTTCCATAGCCGGATCTGCAGCAAAGTCATTCAGTCTTGCAGCGATCGGTCTGAGGATGTTGCGGATCATGTTAGCGGGATCCGCTTCGGCTGCTGCGTAGTATTCAGCAGGTGTCAGGATGCTGTCTGCCGGGCAACCCAGAGCTTCAAGCAACGGGATGATCGCGTAAGCATAGCCTTCGCCGCCGAGGAGTGTGATTGCATCGTAGCCTTCGTGATCATAGAAGAAGGACAGTGCATCGTTGCAAAGCAGCCAGTCAAGCAACGGAGTGAGCGGTTCAAGAATACCGGTAAGAGCATCGATGAAGCTTTCGGTGTTACCCTTTTCAACGATGTATACCTTGTAGTCGGAGCCGTTGAATGCCGCGGCTTCTTCTGCTGTGGAGACGATCTTGATCTTAGCCAAAGCGGTAAGGTCAACACCGAGAAGTTCCTTAACAAGACCAAGGATGTAACCATCGGGATCGATGTCACCGATCTTGCTCAGCAGGTTGGTAAGAGCGTTGAGGAGTTTGTTGCCGATATCTGCAGTGTACAGATATTCGTTAAGAAGTTCATTGACAAGGTCTTCAAGGCTGTCGAAGGTCATACCGTCGATCAGGCTTTCGATACCGAGCAAGCGGATCCAGATGTCAACGAATTCTTCGAAGTGAGTGACAATGTCATTTGCCATTTCCTTCGTGAAGTACTTGCCGTATGCAGTCTTGAACATGACGGAGTTCTTGACGGGAGCGAAGATCATGCCGGTATCAGCATACTGATAATACAGCCAATCGAACTTCTGCATCTCGAACTCTTCAAGATGAAGGACTGCATAGAGTGCTTCCCAAGTGCCTTCGCCGATGAGAGCATTGATTGCTTCACGGTTGCCTTCGAAGTTGATCACGTCGACCAGAAGGCCAACGATGATCGCAAGCAGGTCTGCACGGTCTTCAGGTACCGGTCCGCCCAAAACGTAATCGGTGCTTTCTGCCGGGAATACCATTCTGTAAGCAGTGGAGGTATTCGAGGACTTATACTGTTCGATCACGCCCAGATAGAAGTCGTCGATCTCGACAGGATGCGATTCATCATAGACAGCAGCATTGACTGTCAGACCGGTGAAGTGTTCAACCAGATAGAAGACATCCATGAGGCTGAAATCTTCAATGCTGAAGTGTTCATTCTCAATTCCGATTGCGTCCTTAATAAGAGCATCAACGGAGAGATCCTGACCGATTGCATCCAGCAAGCCGTAGATAGAACCAAGCAGGTTCTTCAGCAGTGCGGAGATGGTGCCTGCATTGATGTTGTACAGCAGGTTCGGGATCAGAGCAAGAACTTCATTGACCGGATCTGCAAGGATCTCGTCGATTCTGGCCATGAGTGCATACAGCAACTGCGGCAGAACCACTGCGGTATCATATTCGCCTTCCGTGTTGGAGGAGATGGTACCCATGTCAACGAAGAGGGTTTCAAGAAGCGGTACAAGGCCGGCCATAAAGCCTTCTGCACCAACGAGTCTGATGAGGTCATCCTCGCCGGTTTCACTGTCAACGAAGAGAGCGATCTCGCCGCCGAACAGGAGCCAGTTCAGAATGCCGTAGACAGGTTCGAGCATCATGCAGATTGCGGATACGAAGTCATCGCGGTCTGCAATTGCATAGGTCTTGACGCCTTCACTTTCGGTGTAGTACAGATCGTGTGCTACATCGTGTGCATAAGTTGCGGTCTCGTCGTAGTCAGCATATCTCATCGTATCGAAGGAGGAGAGATCTGCACCAAGCAGAACGCCGACAAGTTTAACGAGAGAATCACCGAGCTGACCGATCAGATCTGCAAGCATAACTGCAAGCTTATCAAGCATTTCAGCAGTGTACAGGTCTTCATCGGGGTTGAAGAAGCCGAGGATCAGGTCGGAGACCGTTACCTGTGTTTCTTCATCCTTGTAGATGATGTCGAATACCATCTGAACGATTTCATCGAGGTTTTCGAAGATATATTCAGAGGTGGCTTCGGACCAGTCATTTTCGTAAGTGAGATAGTGGATGAAGCGGCCTGTGGGCAATGTGATGTTGCCGTCTGCATCAACCGTACCGTTCATGTAGTTCCAGTTGATCATCGAATAGGTGACGATCGCATCGGAAGCAAGGTAGTTGACGATTGCAACGATCATACCGTCAAGACCGAGCATTTCATCAAGAACCGCTGCGTTGCTGAAGAATTCATCTTCTTCGGTGTTCGGATCGTCTGCTCTCTGATACAGGAGAACTTCGATCACGAAGCTGAGAAGGATGGTCAGCATATCGCCGGCATCTTCTTCAGAGGAGTAGCTCATCTTGAATGCTTCAAAGTCACTTACGGAATCGTAGGACTTGATCTGGCCGAGATAGAAGTCGTCGATCTTCAGAGCGCCGACAACGTCGGTCAATTCAAGGCCGATGAGAGATTCAACAATGTTGAATACTGTCAGAAGGTCGGTATTTTCGAGGTCGAGCTCAAGTCCTGTGTCATCCAGCAGGCCGGAGATCAGTTTGTTGAGGTCGAGCGTTTCAAGAGTTTCTTCATCGATGCCGAGTTCTGCACCGTTCTCCTGAACGATGGCAAGTGCATTGTAAACAGATGCCAAGGTGTTCAGAATTGCTACGGACAGACCGTTGGCGTTGATGAAGTACAGCAGGTTCGGAAGCAGAGCAACGATGTTGTCGATCGGATCGTTCAACAGTTCGTCAATTCTTGCTGCGAGAGCTGTAAGAACAGCCTTCAGGGTTGCAGTTGCATCGATTTCACCGTCTGCGTTGTAAATCACATGCGGAGCTTTTACGCCGAGAGCCTCAAGAAGGACTGCAAGGCCGTTGGTGTAACCGTCTGCACCGGCAATAACAAGAAGATCATCGGCTACGCCGTCACCGTCTTCGTCGGTTGCGTTGTGGTGGAAGAATGCATAACTGCCACCGAACAGGAGCCAGCTGAGTGCGGATTCAATCGGGAATACGATTGCGCACAGGCCGTTGATGAAGTCGCTTTCTGCAGATGCTTCGCGGATGACGTAGTAGTTTGCGCCGTCTGCTACATAATAGACACCGAATTCGTTGAAGTTGTATTCAACGCCTGCGGGTACTTCGCTTTCAGCGACGAAGTGCATCTTGGAGTAGGCTGTGAGATCTACGCCGAGAACAAGACCGATGATGGATACGAGTCCTTCATCAAGGCTTTCAAGCAATCCGGGAATTGCAGTTGCAATTGCTTCAAGATATTCTGCCTGATAGAGGTTGAAGGAACCTGCGAGCATATCGCCGATGGAGGATTCTTCACCGTTGATGAGATACATGACATCAGCAACGATATCATCAATGTTGCTTGCAAGGTATTCAGCCTTGATTTCGGTCCAGTCGTTCTGGGTGTAAGTGTTGAAGTAGTTGATGTAGCGGTCTGCAGGAAGTGTGATTTCGTCATAGACACCGTCATTGTCGTAATCGACATAACCTGCAGTTCTGTCAGCATTTTCGTCGTTTTCGTCATAGTTCATGTAGTTCCAGTTGAAGTCAACGTATTCGATATCGAAGTTGCCGAGAGATTCAACGAGAGCAACAATCATGGAGACCATGCCGTCGGTGCCGAGAAGTTCATCAATTGCCAACGCATTGTTGTCATAGAGAACAACTTCAAGCAGGAAGCTGACAAGGATGGTAATAAAGTCTGCTCTGTCTTCAACCAAAGTGGTTGCGTAATCGGGTTCGCCGTCTGCCTTGCCGAGAAGCATCTTGAATGCGGGAGCATCGGCAACGGAAGCATATTCTTCAACGTGGCCCATGTAGAAGCCGGAGATCTTTTCGGGAGCAACGGCTCCTGTAATGTCGAGGCCGGTGAAGTATTCAACGATCTGGATTGCTACCAACAGGTTGGTCTTTTCAATGCTGAACGTATCGTCAATGGTGTAGATCGCGTTCTTTTCTTCGTCGGAGAACAGAAGTCCGCCGAGAAGTTCATCAAGATCAAGTTCTACAAGACCGCTGCTGTTGAGCAGGTTGACGATGTTGTATGCCGCTGCAAGGAAGTTGATCAGTGCAGAGGACAAGCCGTTTGCATTGATGAAGTAAAGCAGGTTAACGATCAGGGCAAGTGCCTTGTCGATGGCTTCTTCGAGACCGCCGTTGAGGATGTCATCGATGAAGGCAACGATCGGGGTAAGCATTGCCTTGAACTTGGCTTCGGTGGTTTCAAGTCCGCTGATGTCAGCAGCTTCAACACCGAGAGCTTCAAGAATGAGGGCAAGACCGTTGGTGTAACCGTCTGCACCTGCAAGTACGATCAGGTCTACGGGTTTGCCGTCAACCTTTTCGTTGTAGTAGAAGAATTCATAGGAATCACCGAACAGCAGCCATGCTACAAGACCTTCAATGGGCTGCAGGATGGTGTACAGACCGTCAATAAACTGATCTGCTGCAGGTCTGTCGGTTGTGAATTCTGCGAAGTCAGGCATTGTCTCATAGGCTGTCAGATCAACACCGAGGATACCGTCAACAGTGGAGATAAGATCCATGTAGTCGGATACGTTAACAAGAAGATCCTGGAGAGCGTTCTTGATGGTGTTGAGGTATTCTGCCTTGTAGAGCGTGAAGTCTGCTGCAAGGAAGTCGCCTACGCTGTCTGCTTCGATACCGGACATTTCAAGAACCATTTCGACGATGCCGAACAGGGACTTATCGAGCATTTCAGCTGTTGCTTCGCTCCAGTTGTTGCCGTAGGTCAGATAGTTCTTGAATTCACGTACAAACGTACCGTCATCGGGTGTGTAGGTGATGTAAGGATCGCCGTCTTCGGACGTCGTGCCTGCAAGTTCACCTTCAACGCCGTTGAAGTAGTTCCAGTCAAATGCCTTGATGGTGTATTCGATATTGCCAAGACCTCTTACGAGTTCAACAATACCTGCGACGGAGAAGCCGTCTGCACCGATCATTTCATCGATCACTTCAGCGTTGCCGGGATAGAGCAGAAGCTCAAGAGCGAAGCTGAGGATGATGGTAACAAGGTCTGCCTGATCTTCGACTCTTGTATTGCCGTAAACGGTCTGATCTGCGAGGCTCATCTTGAAGCCCTTATAACCGGCTACGGAATCGTAAGAGTTGATTTCACCCATGTAGAAGGTGGAGAGTTTGTATTCGGACATCCAATCGGTTACTTCAAGACCGAGAAGGATTTCAACCACTTCGATGATCACAAGCAGGTTGGTGTTTTCGATGTCAAGCATGTAGTCGGGAGTACCGTCTTCATTTGCATCTTCAAACAGCAGACCGCTGAGAAGTTCGTTGAGGTCAAGATCAAGGATGCCTTCGTCGCCCAGCGTCTTAACGAGGTCGTAAGCAGCTGCAAGCAGGTTGAGAAGTGCTACGGATACGCCGTTAGCATTGATGAAGTACAGCAAGTTGGTGATGAGGTCAAGAGCGAAGTCAATGACTTCTTCAATGTTCATTGCAAGTGCATCATCAATGAACTTAGCGACTGCAGTGAGGATAGCGTCGAGCTTTTCAGCTGCGGTTGCATAACCGTCAACAACAGGAGCTTCAATACCGAGGGCTTCAAGGAGAACGGCAAGACCGTACTTGTAGCCTTCTGCACCGGCAAGAACAAGGAGATCTTCGTCACCGGTTGCGTTGTCATGGAAGAATTCGTAGCTGCCACCGAACAGGAGCCAATCAAGAAGTCCGGAGATCGGAGCAAGGATGGTAACCAAGCCGTCTACGAATTTTTCGGAGTCGGAACCTGCGAAGGTGAAGTCGGGCATGTTCTCTGCGGTATATGCGCCGAGATCAAGGCCGAGGATACCGTCAACTGCGGTGATGATGCTCATGTAATCATCAAGGTCTGCAAGCAGGTTGATGAGAGCGTTCTTCAGGCTGTTGAGGTTTTCAGCAGTGAACAGGGACAGGCCGCTGCCGCTGAGAGTTGTGATGATATCGTTGAGCGTTGCGTCAGCAGTGATGCCTTCGGTGCCGGTCATTTCAAGAATCTGAACAAGCAGGCTCGGGAGTTTTGCCATGAGGGTTTCCGCAGTGGTTTCATCCCAGTTGTTTGCATAGGTCAGATAGTTCTTGAATCTGTCAGTCGGAAGTGTGATCGAAGTGATAACACCGTCAACTGCAGTCTGCGTGCCGTTCATGTAGTTCCAGTTGTAATACAGGTAGTTCGGTACGCGGATGCCGAGACCCTTGATCAGTTCAACGATTTCGACAAGTGAGAAGTCTTCGCTGCCGATCATGCCGTCAATGATAGCTGCGTTGTCTTCGAAGAAGAGTACTTCGAGAACGAAGCTGATCAGGATGGTGAACAGGTCAGCCTTATCTTCAGCGACGCCTGCACCGTAGGAAGTGTTGGTGTCGGAGAATCCCATTCTGAATGCCTTGTAACCGGCAACAGAATCGTAAGCGGTGATTTCGCCGATGTAGAAGTACAGAAGTTTGTTGTTGGTAACAACGTCTGTGAATTCAAGACCGGTGAAGTACTCAACGATTTCGAATACGACCAACAGGTTGGTGTTTTCGATGTCGAGCATGTAGTCGATTTCGCCGTCGCCGTCCTTATCTTCGAAGAGCAGACCGCTGAGAAGTTCATTCAGATCAAGATCAAGAATGCCCTTTTCGTTGAGAGTTTCAACCAGCGAGTATGCAGAAGCAAGGAGGTTGAGCAACATGACGGAGAGACCGTTTGCATTGATGAAGTAGAGAAGTTCAGCAACAAGGCTGAGAACGAAGGTAATTGCTTCGTCGAGCTTCATGCTCATTACGTCCTTGACGAATTCGCCGACGTAAGTGAGAACTGCATCAATAGCCGCTACGTTATCGAGGCCGTCAACGGACGGAGCCGTCTTACCGGTGAGAGCTTCAAGGAGAACGCCCAGACCGTATTTGTAGCCTTCGGAACCGGGCAGTACAAGCAGGTCGTCAGCAACGCCGTCGCCGTCTGCATCGGTATCATTGTAGTGGAAGAATGCATAGGAGTCACCGAACAGGAGCCAGCCGAGGAGACCGGAGATCGGTGCAAGGAGTGTTACGAGACCGTCAACAAACTTGTCGATATCGCTACCGATGTAGTTAAAGTCTGCCATGGTTTCGTATGCTGCAAGGTCAACACCGAGGATGCCGTCCACAGCAACAACAAGATCCATATAATCTTCAAGGTTTGCAAGAAGATCAACAAGCATTGTCTTGATGCTGTTCAGGTTTGCTGCGGTGAAGACTTCAAGACCGCTGCCGGTAAAGGAAACGATGAGGTCGTTGACAGTGGATTCCGTAGTGACCGTGCTTTCGCTGTCGATCAGAGCAAGGATGTCAACAAGAAGAGTGGGCAGGTTGCCGAAGAGGGCTTCTGCAGTTTCTTCTGTCCAATCGTTTTCGTAGGTCAGATAGTTCTTGAATGCAGTCGTCGGAAGTACGATGGAGGTGATGTTGCCGTTTGCATCGGTGGTGGCTTCACCGTTCATGTAGTTCCAATTGTAAGTTCTGTAAGTTACGTTGATGCCGAGCTGACGGATGATTGCAACGATTTCTGCAATGGAGAAGTCTTCGCTGCCGATCATTTCGTCAATGACTTCAGCGTTGCCCGGGAAGAGGAGAAGTTCAAGAGCGAAGCTGATGATGATGGTTACAAGGTCAGCCTGATCTTCAACAAGGGTATTGCCGTAGACGGTCTGATCGGCAAGGCTCATCTTGAAGCCCTTGTAGCCGGCGACGGAGTCGTAAGCAGTGATTTCACCCATGTAGAAGTTCTTGAGTTTCATTTCGCTCATCCACTCGGTGATTTCAAGACCGAGAAGCTGTTCAACAACTTCCATGATCACAAGCAGGTTGGTGTTTTCGATGTCGAGCATGTAGTCGGGAGTACCGTCTTCATCTGCATCTTCAAACAGCAGACCGCTGAGAAGTTCGTTGAGATTGAGTTCAAGCAGACCGCTTGCATTCAGATCTTCAACTGCGTTGTAAACAGAACCGAGCAGGTTGATCAGAGCAACGGATACACCGTTTGCATTGATGAAGTAAAGCAGGTTGGTAATGAGATCAAGAGCAAAGTCAATGACCTGTTTGATGTTCATACCAAGGACCATATCAATGAAGTTTGCAACTGCAGTGAGGATGGCATCGAGTTTTTCTTCTGTGGTGGCAAGGCCGTCCACGTCGGGAGCTGCAACGCCGAGAGCTTCAAGAAGAACGGCAAGACCGTACTTGTAGCCTTCTGCACCTGCGACAGTGATGAGATCCTTGAGATCGTCTCTGCCTTCATAATAGGTCTTATTGTAGTAGAAGAATTCGTAGTCGCCGCCGAAGAACAGGAAGTCAATCAGACCGGAGATCGGAGCGAGAATTTCTACGAGGCCATCAACAAATTCTGCGGTGTTGGAACCTTCGAATGTGTAGTTAGGCATGTTTTCAGCAGTGTAAGCACCGAGGTCTACGCCGAGGATACCGTCAACAGAGGTGATGATGCTCATGTATTCATCAAGGCCTGCAAGCAGATCGATGAGAGCGTTCTTCAGGCTGTTGAGATTTGCAGCGGTGAAGAGTTCGAGGCCGTTGCCGCTGAGTTTAACGATGAGTTCGTTAACCGTGGTGGTTTCGGTGATGCCGTCACCAAGGATGGAGATCAGAAGTCCGGGCAGTTCAGCCATGAGGCCTTCTGCAGCTTCTTCAGTCCAGTTGTTAGCATAGGTCAGGTAGTTCTTGAATCCGTCAGTCGGAAGCGTGATGGATGCAATCTTACCGTCGATGGCTGTGGTTTCGCCGCCCATGTAATTCCAGTTGTAGTACTTGTAATCAGTCGGGATGCCGAGTGCTTCAACGAGTTCAACGATGGTCACAACGGAGAAGTCTTCGCTGCCGATCATTTCGTCGATCACTGCTGCATTGTTTTCATAAAGCAGGCATTCGATTACGAAGCTGAGGAGGATGGTAACAAGGTCAGCCTTGTCTTCAGCCACACCTGCGCCGTAAGCGGTCATGCTCTCGGAGAAGCCCATTCTGAATGCCTTGTAGCCGGCAACAGAGTCATAAGCGGTGATTTCGCCGATGTAGAACTTCTGAAGTTTGTTGTTGCCAACAACATCAGTGAATTCAAGACCGGTGAAGTACTCAACGATTTCGAATACGACCAACAGGTTGGTGTTTTCGATGTCGAGCATGTAGTCGGGAGTGCCGTCTTCATCAGCATCTTCGAACAGCAGGCCGCTGAGAAGTTCATTGAGGTTGAGATCAAGGATGCCTTCCTCAGTGAGGGTGTCAACCAGCGAGTATGCTGCAGCGAGGAGGTTGAGAAGTGCAACGGAGATACCGTTTGCATTGATGAAGTAGAGAAGTTCAGCAACAAGGCTGAGGATGAAGTCGATCGCTTCGGGCAGTTTCATTGCCATGACGTCGCCGATGAATTCGCCGACATAGGACAGAACTGCGTCGATCTTTGCAGTGTTGTCTGCAAGGCCATCAACGGACGGAGCGGTCTTTCCGGTAAGAGCTTCAAGGAGAACGCCCAGACCGTACTTATAACCTTCAGCACCGGGCAGTACAAGCAGGTCGTCAGCAACGCCGTCGCCGTCTGCATCGGTATTGTTCTTGTGGAAGAATGCATATTCGTCGCCGAACAGGAGCCAGCCGAGGATGCCGGAGATGGGAGCAAGCAAGGTTACCAAGCCATCAACGAAGAGGTCGATGTCGCTGCCTGTGTAATCAAAGTCAGCCATGGTTTCGTATGCTGCAATGTCAAGTCCGAGCAGGCTGTCAACAGCAGTGATGAGATCCATGTAGTCTTCGATTTCCTTGAGGAGATCGGTAAGCATGGTCTTGATGCTGTTCAGGTTGGCTGCGGTGAAGAGATCAAGTCCGCTGCCTGTGAGAACAACGATAAGGTCTTCGACGGTGGTATCAGCAGTGATGCCTTCCGTGCCGGTGAGGGCAAGGATGTCGAGGAGAAGCGTGGGCAGGTTGCCGATGAGGGTTTCTGCGGTTTCTTCAGACCAGTCGTTTTCGTAGGTCAGGTAGTTCTTGAATGCGGTTGCGGGCAGAGTGATGGCAACAAGGTTGCTGTCTGCATCATATGCTGCTTCGCCGTCCATGTAGTTCCAGTTGTAGCCGAGGTAGCTCGGTACACCGAGGTTCGTAAGCAGGTTGACGATACCGGCAATGGAGAAGCCTTCTGCATTGATCATTTCGTCAAGAACCTTTGCATTGTCGCCATACATGATGACTTCAAGCAGGAAGCTTACGAGGAT
>JAFQKN010000030.1 GCA_017396895.1 Clostridia bacterium | reverse complement strand
TGCAATGACTTCGGTGCGGGCGGCGTTTCCGTTGCCATCGGTGAACTTGCCGACGGTCTTGAGATCAATCTGAACGCAGTACCCAAGAAGTACGAAGGTTTGGACGGCACCGAACTTGCCATCAGTGAATCGCAGGAAAGAATGGCGGTCGTAGTCGCAAAAGAGGACGTCGAACGCTTCAAGGAACTCGCGGACAGTGAAAACCTTGAAGCCACCGTAGTGGCCGTTGTCAAGGCAGAACCCAGACTCAGAATGTTCTGGAACGGCAACTGCATCTGCGATATTTCCCGTGAATTCCTCAACTCCAACGGTGCACAGAAACACACCGACATTGCGCCCGCGGCTCCCAAGTGCTACAAAAAAGATTTGCCTGCAAGTTTTGCAGACGGCATGAAGGCACTGGCAGACGATCTGAACACCTGCTCCAAGCGCGGATTGTCCGAACGCTTTGACTCCACCATCGGTGCCGGCACGGTCATGATGCCCTTCGGCGGCAAATATCAGCTTACCCCCAATCAGGCCATGGTCAACAAGGTGTCCGTTGAAACCGGCTCCACCGACACCGTTTCCTATATGGCATGGGGATACAACCCCTACATTGCCGAAAAGAGCCCCTACCACAGCGCATACCTCGCAGTTGTGGAATCGGTCACGAAACTCATCGGTGCAGGCGCATCGTTTGAAGACGTTTATCTGACTTTCCAGGAATATTTTGAAAAGCCCAACCGTGATCCCAAGCGTTGGGGCAAACCGCTTGCGGCATTGCTCGGTGCATTCAAAGCACAGCTCGATCTCGGCATCGGCTCCATCGGCGGCAAGGACTCCATGAGCGGCTCGTTTGAAGACATTGACGTTCCGCCCACCCTCGTCAGTTTTGCCGTTACCACGGGTGACGCAAGCGAAGTCATCTCTCCCGAATTCAAGAAGCCCGGCAACCGCCTGGTTCTCGTTACCCCCGAAACAGATGCCAACGGTCTGCCCGTTGCTGCCTCTCTGATTGCAAACTTCAACGCTGTTACGGCTCTTATGCGTGCAGGCAAAGTCCTTTCCGCTTCCACGCCCACGCTCGGCGGTGTTGCCGACCTTGCCATGAAGAACGCATTCGGTAACGGCATCGGTGTCCGTTTTGAAAACATTGCAGACGAAGTGCTGTTCGGTTACAACTACGGTGCACTGCTTCTCGAACTCACGGAAGATGCCGACATGATCGGTACGCTCATCGGCTACACAACCCAAGAAAGCACGCTCACAAAGGGTGAAGAAAGTGTTTCGCTGGATGTGCTTCTCAAGGTGTATGAAGACAAACTTGAACCCGTATTCTCCTGCAATATCGCAACCGACAAAGCGGCTGTTCCGGCATTCACATACAGTGCAAAATCGCATCCGCACGCAGGTATTTGCGTCGCATCTCCCCGTGTTCTGATCCCCGTATTCCCCGGCACGAACTGCGAATTTGACACTGCAAGAGCACTCGCCGCGGCAGGTGCAACACCCGAAATTTTCGTCATTCGCAACCTCACCGCTTCCGCGATCGCAGAATCGGTTGAAAAGTTCTCCGAAAAAATCAAGCAGTCACAGATCATCTTCATTCCCGGCGGCTTCTCGGGCGGTGACGAACCCGACGGCAGTGCTAAATTCATCACATCTTTCTTCCGCAACGCCCTTGTCAAGGATGCCGTTCACGATCTGTTGCAGAACCGTGACGGTCTGATGGCCGGTATCTGCAACGGTTTCCAGGCTCTTGTCAAACTCGGTCTTGTGCCCTACGGCGAGATCATCGACACTGATGAAAACTGCCCGACACTGACTTATAACCGCATTGCGCGCCACCAGTCCCGCATTGTGCACACGCGCATTGCATCCAACAAGAGTCCGTGGCTCATGAACACTAAACCCGGTGATATTTACACCGTTCCGATCTCCCACGGTGAAGGCCGTTTCCTTGCAGACGAAGAACTCATCCGCAAATTGGCGGCCAACGGTCAGATCGCAACGCAGTATGTGGATCTTTCGGGCAATCCCACCAACGATATCCGCTTCAATCCCAACGGTTCTTCCCTTGCGGTTGAGGGTATCACCTCTCCCGACGGCAGAGTATTCGGTAAAATGGGACATTCCGAACGCAAAGGCTCCTACCTTTACAAAAACGTACCCGGCGAATACGAAATGGGTATGTTCGATGCCGCTGTCAAGTATTTCAAATAAGCAGATTTCATACAAAAAAGGATTGCTGTGCAAAACGGCAATCCTTTTTTCTTCATTCTTTACATTTTACGGCATTCGTGTTATACTTTCCCTATGATTATTCGGAGGAATTTATATGATCGTTTTTGACAAGGATACATTTTTGGAAAAAACAAAAGAAGCCATGGTCGCACTGCAGGAACAGGCCATGCAACTGATCAGAGAGGGCAGGATCAAAGAAGCGGATCTGCTGAAAGCGGAAAGAAACATTTACATCTGCTACCGCACGACCTATTCCGCGCATTGGTATGACCGCAACGATCTTGAAGCCCTGCAGGAATTCATCAACTACGATATGCGTGTGCAGACGGGCTACATTGCAAAAACAGAAGAAGAAATGCAGGAAATTCTGCAATCGGATGCCAACGAAGGCGTCAAAAAAACCGCAATGGCAAAGCATCGCGGTTACATGGGATTGATGTCAATCTTCAACAGTTGTTTCAAAGAAGTCAATTGAGAGCAAACACATAATTATCAAAACCGTCTAACCATTCTTCGGTCAGATAGTTGCGAAAACGCAGTACAACGCGGTCTGCATACACTTCCATCTGCATTCCGATTCCGGGCTCGGCACATTTTTCGTTGGCGGGCACATAGTTTCCGCCGTTTCCCGTGGACGGCAAATTGATATACGTCACATTGCCTGTTGTCTGCACGGAATCCGTATTCACACCGTAATGCGAATGGCCGCTGAAATAAAACGTCCGCACACCGCTGTTTTCCAGTATTTCGGTCAAACGGTCATTTTGCAAAGACACATTGAACATGGCATACGAACGACTGCCGTTGCGGCCGTAAACCAGATAGTGATTGAGCACGAAACAGGGTTTACCGCTTTTGGCAACTTCCGCCAATTCATCTTCAAGCCAATTCAACTGTTCTTCCGAAAGGAATTGCTGTCCGTTTTCATCCGAACGCTCTTCCCCTCCGAGCACGATAAAGCGATAGCCGTTGACTTCACGGCTGAAATACACGTTTTCGCCGTCGTCGGTAAAGAAACTGTTGCGCAAGGCCACAAATCTTTTTTCAAGCTGCTCCCGGCTGACAAAATTGTTTTCATTGTCATCCAGATCGTGGTTGCCGGGCGCACAGATCACCTTTTCTGCGGCAAAATTGCGGCTGACAAGACCGTAAAACATCACCGTTTCGATCCATTGACCGTTCATGGTGTTGTCACCTAAAAAAAGCACAGCATCATTGTCTGCCTGCTTTGCCGCCTGCAATGTTTTGCCGATGCGTTCATGGCGTTCGCGGCTGTTGGATTCCATGTGCATATCGGACAGAACGGTAGCGGACAACAAACAGGCTTGCGTGTCCTGTTTTTCGATCTCACCCGTGTATCCTGCCGACGGTAAGAAAATAAATACCGAAAGGATCAAAGCCAAAAGTCTGATAATCGCTGTCATTTCATACACCTCCGAATTTATTTTATCAAAAAGAACAATAAAAGTCAACAGAAAGGCGTTTTTTTATGTCCATCGAAAAAGTCAGATCGTATTTACAGACAAAGGGATATGCAGACAAAATGCTGGAATTTGACGTTTCCAGCGCAACGGTCGAACTGGCCGCCCTCGCACTCGGCTGTGAAGCCTGCCGCATTGCAAAAACACTTTCATTTGCGGTGCATGATCGCACCGTTCTGATCGTGGCGGCGGGCGATGCGAAGATCGACAACCCGAAATAC
>JAFQKN010000029.1 GCA_017396895.1 Clostridia bacterium | reverse complement strand
TCCGAAAAAAAAAATTTTATATCACCGGACTGAGCCTTACAAAGTAATGCATTGTACGGCACCGTCCAAAGACCGACCTAAAAAGATCTCCGCATTTTCCGTAAACGTGGCCGCATCGTCGCTGACAAAATAACGGTGTTCACCACGCTCTTTCGTATCATTTAATAAATTATGCCTTGTCAGCAATTCACGAAGTGTATCCGTGGATGCTTCGCCGGAACTGATGATATTGACATCGGGCAAACAGGCTTGCACGGCTTCTTTGAGCAAGGGATAATGCGTGCATCCGAGCACGAGCGTATCAATATTTTCCCTGTGCAACGGCTCAAGATATTCATCCAAAATGATACGCACGACCTTATCGTTGCGTTGAAACCGTCCGTTTTCCACCAACGGCACCAACAACGGACACGCGCGGCTGAACACGCGCATGAAAGGATCGATCGCCTTCACTGCCTTCTCGTAAGCACCGCTGTTGACGGTCGCCTTTGTGCCGATCACACCGATCTTGCCGTTGGCGGTCTGCGCAACAGCCTTTTGCGCGGCCGGACCGACCACTCCGACAACAGGCAGGTCATAACGCTCCTCGATCAGCGTGCGTGCCATGGAATCCGCCGTATTGCAGGCAATGACCACGGCTTTGACCTGATACTGCAACAAAAACTCAACATCCTGACAGGCATAGGTCTGAATGGTCTCACTGCTTCTGCTGCCGTACGGGACACGTGCCGTATCACCGAAATAAATAATATCTTCATCGGGCATCTGTTCAATCAGGCTCTTGACGACGGTCAGGCCGCCAAGCCCCGAGTCAAACACACCGATCGGTTGTTCTTTTTTCAATTTATCTACCTCTGTCATCCGAAAAACCGAATCTTATACCAATGCATTGACCATTTTTACAAACACTTCGCCGCGTTCTTCATAGCAGGAAAACTGATCGAACGAACTGGTTGTGGGAGACAGCAACACAACATCCCCCGCTTGGGCGATCTCTGCGGCGGCATCCAGTGCCTGTTGCATATCCTCGACCACGATACCTGCGTCACCGACCAATTCATTGACAAGTCTTGCACCGCAAGCACCGAAACCGATCACTTTTTTCACATTTGCGATGTGTTTTTTGACTTCATCCATGGCAAGCCCTTTTTCAAATCCGCCTACAAGCAGGATCACAGGCTGTGAAAACGCTTTCAGTGCGGTGATGGTGGCATCGGGATTGGTTCCTTTTGAATCGTTATAATAGCGGACACCTTTGTGTTCACGCACAAATTCAATGCGGTGTTCCACACCTTTGAAAGCGGCAACGACCGAACGGATCACTTCATTTGACACACCTGCCGCCTTTGCAAGTGCCGCCGCCGCCAGTACGTTCTGCACGTTGTGCATACCGACGATCTTGATTTCGTCCAGCGGAAGTATTCTTTCGTCTGCGGCCCACAACCAACCGTCTGAGAGATGATAAAAAGCGGTTTGATCGTAGAGACTCATAGTCAACTGACGGCAAGGTACGGGATAATTGCCCGTATACTCCACCACGTCCCGATCGTCAAGATTGCGGATGAACACTTCGTCTTCCGTCATGCGGCGATACACACGGGTTTTGGATTCGTAATAATTCTCAAGCGAACCCATGACATCCACGTGATCGGGTGTCAGATTCAATATCACCGCCGCCTGCGGATGAAACTGCACGATATCGACCAGTTGGAAGTTTGAAATTTCAAGAATGATATAATGTCCCTCTTGATTGATAAGATCATGTTCCAATACCGTACGGCACAGCGGAATGCCGATGTTGCCCGTCACATGGGTTTTATCGGGATAGGCCGCCTTGACGATCTCGCCCAACAGCGTTGCCGTTGTGGTTTTTCCGTTTGTACCCGTCACGGCAAGATAATGTTGCGGCTTTGCAACGGCAAAGGCAAGTTCAATTTCCGTGATCACGGGAATCCCCCGCGCACGAAGCCGTTTTACAAAAGACTTCGAGGAGGGAATGCCGGGATTTTTAATTGCAAGGTCATAGTTTTCTTCAAACACTTGCGGCTCCTGCCCAACAATGCCAACCCCCAAAGATTGCAGATATTCCGCCTCTTTGATCTGCTCAATCGGGCGCATTTCGGACAAGGTGATCTTCGCACCGAGTGTGTGCAACAGATCGATCGCGGCAAGGCCGCTTCTTGCAAGACCGATGACAAGAACATTCATCTTGCTGAAATCATACATAGTTAAAAAGATTCTCCTCTACTCAAATCACATCGCTTTCCCCGTGGTGGGAGAAAACATATTGAACAGACCGAATAAAACGGTCTTGAAAAATGCCGTCAGTTTCTCAAAGAAACCGAGCTGAACGGGTGTTTTTGCATCCTCCGACGGCAAAACAAGGTCCGAAACATCATATGTGCAAACCGTGACTTTGATACCTTCATAATACTGCGAAATGAAACGAACACCGTCTTCGGTCGTCTGCACGCACATTCCCTCCGCTTCCGCGTTTTCACCGAGGTTGCGGTCAAACAGATGCGTCATAACACCGTCGCGCAGATCCACGGCAAAGAACGGCTGTTCACTGCCGATGTCGCAGGATGTATACAGCACATCGCCGTACACGTCTGCCCCCTGGCAGCGATGCAAAAGAGCCGTATTTCCGTCTAGATCCGTCAGTTCAAGAAAACCGATGAAAGCAAACGTGTCAAGATCAAACACATTCAGACGGTCGGCATCGCTCCACTCCGCGGTGTAAAACACATTGCGTTTTTCATCCACCGCAACCCACGGAACACCGTCGGTGTGCATACGGATATCTCCGTTTGCAGGATCGAAATTTTTCTTTTCTTCAATGGGTTGACCGTCTGCCGTTGCGGCAACGGGCAAGCGTCTGTAGCGCACCAATTCCAAAGTTTCGGCATCGAATACGGCCACGTAAGGGTTGTTGTAATCGGGATCTTCAATGGCGGCATAAATAAAACCGTCGGCATAGTCGATCCCGCCCACATGGAAGCAAGCGTCCGATTTCGCATCGAACGGAATGGCATTGGGATTGATATTCACAGCATCTCCGTCGAAGGTGGTTTTCAGAATATCACTGCACAGAAATACGAATTCATTGGAACCGAAATACAGATATTCGCCGTCCGTTGCAACGCCCTGCGCACGGTACAGCGCATCCAGCAACCAATAGTCCTTGGTTTGAATCAGCCGATCTTTTTCCTGTTGTTGTGCAAAGGCGGGTACAAAACAGGACAACATAAGAACTGCGCACATCAATGATGCAAGAATTTTTTTTGTACTCGTTTTCATGCGACAAACCTCCATCCGATGAACAATTTTTTATTCAGCCTGTGTGGGAGTTTCAGCCTGTGTGGGAGTTTCAGCCTGCGTGGGCGTTTCGGCTTGCGTGGGAGTTTCTTCTGCGCCGATCGGTTCAAACACAGCCGTATAAACAGCCGATTCGTTTCCGACGGTCAGTTTGCGGGTTGCCTGCGTGTTGCCGTCACTCCATTTTACAAAGCGATATCCGTCTTCGGCAACTGCCATAATGGTGATCTCCTGTCCGGGAACATACATATCACTGCCCGATACCGCACCGCCTGCTTCTGCCAACACGGTAATGCTTACGTAAACACGGCTGACGGTCAGATAGACGGTCGTACCTTTTTCGGCAACACTGCCGCCTGCGGGAAGTTGGGAAAGAACGGTGCCGTTTGTGCCGGTCCCGCTGTAATCATACGAAATGCTGACCTTAAAACCGGCTTTTTCAAGTTCTGCCTTTGCGGCGGCTTCAGTCTTACCGCCTACATTTGCTACGGTAGCGTTCTTATCCGTTACGGTGACAGTGCAGGCTGCGGTTTTTCCGCCTGCGGAAGCTGTGATCCGTGCCGTACCGGCTGCCTTTGCTACGACCGTGCCGCCCGAAACGGTGGCAACGGAAGAATTGGAAGAAGTCCACGTGACGGTATTGTTGGTCGCGTTGCTCGGCGCAACCGTTGCCGTCAGAGAAAGACTTTCACCGACGTTCAGACTTGCTGTTGTTCTGGAAACGGTTACCGATGTAACCGCAACACTTGCCGCAGAAACGGTCACGTTGCACCGCGCGGTCTTGTTGCCGTCCTGTGTGGTAACGGTAATAACAGCCGAACCGACAGCCTTTGCGGTTACGACACCGTTGGAAACGGAGGCAACGGAAGAATTGGAAGAACTCCATGAGTAATTCTTATTGGAAGCATTGTAAGGAGAAACCGTGGCGGTCAACGTACCTGTATTGCCGACGGTCAGTGCCAACGAAGAACGGGACAAACCGACACCCGTTACGGCAACGGTTCCGCTTGAAGCATTCGGATTCGATCCGAGACTGATAACAAGATTGATCGTATCACCCGTCTTTGCGGATGCACCTGCGACAAGGCTCTGCGAAATGACCTTGCCGACCGCAACGGTAGCACTGTACTGTTCGGTGGTGGTTACGTTGAGTCCCAATGCGGTCAGAGCATTGGTTGCAACGGTTTTATTTTGTCCGATCTGATTGGTCACGACAACAGAAGCGGGAGCAACGACCGCTACGGTACAGGATGCCGTCTTTCCGCCGTCCACCGTGGTTGCAGTGATGATACAGGTACCGACACCGACACCCGTAACCGTGCCGTCTGCGGCAACGGTAGCAATGGAGGGAACGGACGTACTCCATGCAACGGTTTTATTGGCGACATCGGCAGGTGTGATATTCGCTGTGAGTTTTACGTTCTGGCCGACCGTTACGGTAGCAACGGCTTTATCAAGCGTAACACCGGTCACACCGTCCAACTTCTTACCCTGGCTGACGGAAACCGTGACAACGGATCCGGTGGGAGCCACCGTATTGGCAACGGGAGACTGTGCCGCAACAAAACCTTCGGCCATGGTATCGCTGTTTACTTTGCGGATCAGTACACGGAAGCCGAGTTTCGTAAGACGCAGTTCCGCATCCTGTGCATTCATGCCGATAATGGAAGGCACTTTCGTTTCGGCGGCCGTCGGTTCTTCCGTTGCGTCTTCCGTAGGCAATTCCTCGCTTGCGTTTTCACTTGTACTCGGATCATCGGGATTGCTGATGACGGGTTCATCGGAAAGGAAATATTTGACACCGAAAGCCGAAAGCAAAACGATCGCCAGCACTGCAACAACCGCCAATACCGTTGTCAGGCGGTCGCGTTTTTTCTTTACTTCTTTGACGCTGTCAACGGCAATGGCAGGTTCCCCTGCGGTGGATTTTCCGTAATCTGTTTCGGGTTCATATACGTTTTCTTCATTACGTTCGGCGGCGCCGTCTGCACCGTCAACCGCCTCTGCCGCGACCGCAACCGTCTGCACCTGTTCGGCAACGGGTTCTTCGGGCGGCGTATACAGCACTTCATTGAGGGCGGCCTTCATTTCGGCAGCAGAAGTATAACGGTCTTTGATCTCGTACGAGCAGGCTTTCAGAATGATTGCAGAAAGCACTTCACCAGCATTTTCGGGCGCGGGCAAAGGTTCACCGTGAAAACGCTTTTCGTTTGCCATAATGGTGTCCGACATGGCAAGCGGTTGCGGATAAGCGGGCATAAAAGGCAGGCGGTTGTTATTGAGCAGACCGTACAGCAAAAGCCCCAAAGAATAAATATCCGATGCGGGATCCGGTTCTTCACCGTAATACACTTCAGGGGCCATATAGCAAGCCGCATCCAGATCGGTCAGCGTAGACAGCAACTGTCCGTTGGGATCCTCGATTGCAAAGTCACCGACCTTAAACACACCGTCAGTGGAAACAAAAATATTCTGCGGACAGATGTTTCTGTGCACGATGCCGTGCGGATGGCAGAACTCAAGCATGGAACACACGTCAGCACCCAACAGCAATGCATCCCCGACCGTAAACGGATTGGAACGGATATATTCGGGAACGGGGGTGACCATTTCCATACGGATCACGATATCCCAACCGGGTTCATCGCCGCGGTTGAGCACCTCGTATTCCTCATAGGACGTTACGTTGATGTGCTCTTTCAAAGCCTGCATCATGGTAATTTCCGCAACGTAATCCACTTCTAATTTTTCCGCATAATTGCCCTCGGGATCAATGCCCGGATCGGGCATACGGATCACTTTGAGTGCCTGCGCAGGTTCATCACTGTCCTTTTTGCGGATCTCATATATTCCGCCGATCTCGTTTTCGTAGATCGGCCTCTCGATATACCACTCACCGAAAAACGGCTCATAGCTTTTTAAGTCTTTCATAATCGAACCCCTTTATAAAATTCATTTAAATGAAAATAAACCTGTTTTTAATAATAACATAAGCAAGTCGCAAAGTCAATTGAAATCGTACGCTTTTTGCAGGAAAAAACAGGAAAACGGAAATACTTTTTCATCCTTGCCGGTCACTCCTTCTCACTGCAGGCGAAAAGATTCATTCAAACCCGTGCAAATCACTATGTGAATCCGCCTGAATATTACGCCGTATTTCTTTGCCGTTGCTTAAAATGCAAACGTTCGTTAAAAAAATCCCGCCGTGTTGCAATTGAATAATTTTACATCATACTGAATATTTATTCTCCCTTGCACGCATGGATATACCCAATCAACACCTTTATATCCGCCGCATCCTTTTCTCTGCCCAGTCGTTTTTTGAGTGCAAGAATTTCCTCTGCCGTCTGTACACAGACACCGTCACGCACTTCGTAAACAATGGTTTCCGACGGAACAACATACATTTCAACATCGTCCCCGATCGCGTAATGACGGCGCTCCTCATCCAATGTCCGCACATTTTGCGTTTGCAAAAGGAAAGCAAATGCCTGTTCGTTGATGTGCAGGTCTATGTCCTGCGTCTGTTCACGAAGACCGTAAAACAACATCGCTCCGCCGGCAAGCACACAGTAACTCCCCACCGGCAATTGCAAAGACAAAACCTTTTCCGTTAATGTAAGTTTATTCATATTCTATTTTTTCGCTCCGTTTCGGGTTTTTCTTTACATTGTACGGATATCAGAGTAATTATCAAGTGTTTTTAAAAAAATATTGAAATTTTTTGTTGATTCATATATAATGAATTGAATTGTAAAATTTATTTGTATTTTGTGGGGTGACGGTTACAGACCGATCCTCATATTAAGGAGTTCCCATGCGTAAGCCGCTTTCCGTTCTGTTCTGCATTGTTCTGCTTGCCTGCACTCTGCTTTGCGGATGCACCCAAACGATGCAAGAAACACAAAATTATGACGTTGTTGCCACCGTGTTCCCTGCCTATGACTTTGTAAGAGCCATTGCGGGAGATGCATTAAAAATCAAAATGCTCATTTCACCCGGCAGTGAAGCACACGGTTTTACCCCCACATTGGATGATCTTGCCCTTGTGCAATCCTGCGACCTGTTCATTTACACAGGCGGCGAGACGGACAACTGGGCCAAAGATCAATTTGCAAGCGGCAATCTTGACACGTCCCGCTTCAAAGCCCTTGCCATGACGGATTGCGTTGATCTGCTTCCCGTGCCGACAGCAACGCAAACACACGAACATGACAATGAACATGACCACGCACATGACGATGCAACATGGGATGAACACGTGTGGACGTCTCCCGACAATGCAGTCACGCTTATTTCTGCATTCTGCGACATTTTGTGTGAACTTTATCCCGAAAATGCCGATCTTTTCAAAACCAACGCAACGGCTTACACAGCCGCGATCAAAGCGGAAGAATCAAATATGCAAACGGTGATCGACAACGCAGAAAACAAACTGCTTGTGTTTGAAAACCGCTTTCCGTTCACCTATTTTTGTGAACAATTCGGTCTTTCACACGTGGCGGCATTTGACGGTTGCGGCGGCAACACGGAAGTTTCAGCCGCTACGCTCGACACCCTTGTGCAGACGATCAAAAGCAACCATATCCCCTGTGTGCTGTATCTTGAATTTTCACGCATGGAAACGGCAGATCAGCTCGTTTCCGCGACAGGCTGCACAAAACGCGAAATGCATTCTTACCACAACGTCACCCGTGAGGATTTCGAAAACGGTGTGACCTACGTAGACTTAATGAAACGCAACACCGAAACTCTGAAGGAGGCTCTTTCCTGATGCCCTTGCTTTCCTGCAAAAACGTATCATTGGCATACGACGGTGCCACCGTTGCTACCGACATCACATTTGATGTGCATGGCGGCGATTACCTGTGCATTCTCGGCAGAAACGGCTCAGGCAAAAGCACCCTCATCAAAGCCATTGCAGGGCTTATTAAACCCGCAGACGGCGAGATCACATTCGGTGACGGACTGACTTCCCGCCAGATCGGCTATCTGCCGCAGGCCACCGTGGTGCAGAAAAACTTCCCTGCATCCGTATGGGAAGTGGTGATGTCGGGCACACGCAGTCTGTTTTACTCAAAACAGGACAAGCAAAAAGCAACGGATGTTCTGGAAATGCTGGGCCTCAGCGACATTGCCAAGCACTCCTGCGCCGAACTTTCGGGCGGACAATTGCAACGGGTACTGCTTGCACGTGCCCTATGTGCATCGGCAAAACTGCTCTTATTGGATGAGCCCGCCGCAGGATTGGACAAATTGGTTACGGAAGAACTGTATGCCCTTGTCAACAAACTCAACCGCGAACAAGGACTCACCGTTATCATCATTTCTCACGATATCGACACGTCCCTGACCGATGCCACACACATTCTGCACATGGATCACAAACCGCTGTTCTTCGGAACCAGCGAGGATTACATAAAAAACGGTCACGCAAAACGGTTCTGGGGGGTGGGCGAATGAACATGACAGCCTTGCTTTCGGCCATTGACTACAAGCCGCTGAGTTACTACCTGACCAGTGACTTCATGCTCCCCATCATTCTCAAAGCCCTTGCAGTAGGGCTTCTCGTCTGCCTGTGCTGTTCACTTCTCGGCACGAGTCTTGTGCTCAAGCGTTTTTCCATGATCGGTGACGGACTTTCACACACAGGCTTCGGTGCGCTTGCCGTTGCATCCGTCATGGGTGCCACGGGGGCTGCGTATCACATCACCTTGCCCATTGTGACGATTACCGCGTTTTTCCTGCTTCGCACGGGCGAAAACAGCAAGATCCGCGGTGACACCGCCATTGCAGTCCTTTCAACGGGTGCGGTCGCATTCGGCAGTCTGCTTTATAATTTTTCGGATCAGCGGTTTGCCGACCTTTGCAACTCACTGTTCGGTTCGGCAGGCATTTTTACCATCAGCAATGCAGACCTCGTTTTCAGCATTCTGGTTTCCGTTGCGGTGCTTGTGCTGTTTGTGGTGTTCTACAACCGCATTTTTGCCATTACATTCGACGAAACGTACGCGGGTGCTTCGGGCATCAACGCTTCTCTCTATAAGTCGCTGATTGCAGTTCTGACCGCCGTCACGGTGGTCGTCGGCATGAAAATGATGGGTTCCATCATGATCTCGGGCCTTATCATCTTCCCTGCCCTTGCCGCCATGCGTGTGTGCAAGAGTTTCAAAGGCGTTGTGATCGGCTCGGCACTCACGGGCATCGCCTGCTTCTTAATGGGCTTTTTCACCGCAATCTGTATCGGTTTTCAGACGGGTCCGACGGTCATCGTGTTCAACGTGCTGGTGTTCCTCATTTTCACGGCGGTCGGCTTCATCCGCAACACCGTCAAACGCCGCAAAAACGAAAAACTCCCGTTTACAAAACAGGAAATTTCGGGCTTTATTCTCATCGGTATCTGCGTTGCGGCCGTGATCGCACTGATCGCATGGATCGCCGTTTCGGTGTAAAATGAGCGCACGCCAAAACTCATTTTTCAACCATCAGTCACATTCATAAAAACACCACCGCCCCGACAACGGCTTCTGCCGATCGGGGCGGTGATATTTTTGCAATGTTTATGCACCGCTTTCCTGCAATCAACCTCCCTGTCCGAACAAACAGGGAGGTTTTGCTTGTGTTACACGCCTAACAGTTTTTTCAGTTGTGCCAAAAAATCGGCATCGGACGGTTTGTGTCGAAGTACATAGATTTTTATCTGCATATATTGCAGATCTTGAAAGTATTGCGTGTTTTGCGGGAAGTCCGCCGCCAGTTTCCTGCGGATTTCCAACGATTCGGTATAGAGTTCCAGTGCTTCATTCGACTTATTTTGTGCTTGCAGAATGTCGGCAACCTTGTTGAGTGAAACCGACAGATCGCGGCGGTAGTCCGGATGTTCCGGGAAGTCCGCCGCCAGTTTTCTATCAATTTCCAACGATTCGGTATAGTATTTCAGTGCTTCATCCCACTCATTTTGTGCTTTCAGAATGTCGGCAACCTTGTTGAGCAAAACCGACAGATCGCGGCGGTATTGCGGATTTTCGGGGAAGTCTGCCGTCAGTTTTCTGTGGATTTCCAACGATTCGTTGCAGAGTTTTAGTGCTTCATCCCACTCGTTTTGTGCTTGCAGAATGCCGGCAACCTTGTTAAGCGAAACCGACAGATCGCGGCGATATTCGGGATTTTCGGGGAAGTCTGCCGCCAGTTTTCTTGCAATTTCCAACGATTCGGTAT
>JAFQKN010000028.1 GCA_017396895.1 Clostridia bacterium | reverse complement strand
GTCCATTCGGACGGTTCTGTTTGTGTCGGCGACGACCTATTTTCCCGGGCAGCTTCCCGCCAAGTATTTTCGGCACAGTTGAGCTTAACTACCGTGTTCGGGATGGGAACGGGTGGAACCTCAATGTTATAGACACCGACTTCATGAGAGGTGTTACTCCCTCAATGCTCATGTAGTATAACACACTGTTTTACAAATTGCAAGCCTTTTTTTGAAATTTTTTCAAAAATTTTTAATGCTGCTGTTTTCATTCCATTCGATGGCCGAACTGTCGCCGTTTGTCAGAAAAGAAAAGGCATATCCGTACTCGGCAAGGGGGGTGAAGTTTGCAAGGTCTTGTTCGGTGAAAAGACCGAGCACTTCGGTGCGGTATTCTTTTTGCCCCTGCGCACCGACGTATGTCCAATAGTCGCATTCAAAAAAACGGATGCCCGCTTGTTCCAATCGCGCATATTCGGCCTGCAATTGCTCGGCAGACACAATGCCCTGTTCGTTGAATACATCCATTTTCAGCAGATACTTTGTATCGGGATCGTTTTTGTTCTGCTCTCTGGCGGCATTCACTTCCATAAAGCAAAAGAATGTGCCGGGTTTCGGTGCTGCATAACAGAACGCGGAATCCTGCGTTGCCGATGCATAGTGATACACGGTCTTTGCCGTCTGCCGTAACGACTCTGCTTTGGTTGCGGCTGTATGCGCTGTCGCTTCTGTGAACGGTGCTTGTGCATCCGATTTTTCACATCCCGCAAACAAAATCAAAACAGCCGTCAACAAGAGGATGAAAGAAAAAACATTTTGTTGTTTCATGGTGAGAACCTCCGTACTGCGTTTTACATCCTACAGACGAAAAACTGCGGAAAAAGTCTCACTTGAAAATAAAAAAACCACCCTGTTGGGTGGTTGCGTTCGTGTCGGCGACGACCTATTTTCCCGGGCAGCTTCCCGCCAAGTATTTTCGGCACAGTTGAGCTTAACTACCGTGTTCGGGATGGGAACGGGTGGGACCTCAATGTTATAGACACCGACTGTGAAAAGGTGTTTCCCTTTCAGCGCAAGGCGTAGTATAGCACAAAGAAAAGTGCTTGTCAAGTCTTTTTTTTTGAAAAATCTGAAATAATTTATTGCAGATCAAAAAAACAGCAGATGCAGAAGTCTGCATCCGCTGTTCGTGCGTTCGTTTATCAGTAGGTGATGGTCCAGCGCTGTTCACCCAGAAGGCCGATGTCGCAGTCGTTTACGGAAACGATCACGGCAGCCGTAACCTTATCGAAGTGCAGAACGCCGGGCATTCTGAAATACAGATCGGTGATTCTGCCGCTTGCCTTGTCGATGGTTGCGGTAACGGAGCAATCACTGTAGTGCAGTGCAAGGCCTTCAAACTTGATGGCACTGCCGACTGCATCGGTGATGGCGGTGGTTTCGATCAATTGGCCGATCTTACCTGCGGAGCCTGCACCGACGGTGGGGTTGACTTCGGGATTTGCATCCGTGCCGGTGGATGTGATCGTAACGGTATAGGTTGCACCGTTGTCAACACAGGTTGCGGAAGCAACGTCTGCGGCGGTAAGTGCGGAAGAAGTGGAACCTACGGGCGGAACGTCAGTGACCGCAAAGTCGGTCGCTTCCGTGTTTTCGACCATGAATTTGCCCATGAGGGATTCTGCAATGCCGGCAAGGGTGGAGTTGTTGCCGATCTTGAGAATATTGTTGTAGTTGCTGGTGTAGTCATAGGTCTTGGTGGCTTTTGTGGCTTCGCTCTTCATTTTGTTGAAAGCGGAAACGTAAAGAGCAACCACTTCTTCGGTGGAAGAAGGTGCACCCGAGGGGGCGGGAGCAGCGGTGGTGTCCTGTACGGCCGGTGTTGTGTCCTGCACAGCGGGGGTTGTATCCTGTACAACGGGGGTGGTGTCCTGCACAACAGGTGCGGTATCCTGTACAACAGGTGCGGTATCCTGTACGGCGGGTGCATTGTTGCCGGGGATGCCGACAGCATTTCCGTTCGAGTCGATGTTTACGATTTCATATCCGGAGTTGATGGAGTCCACTTGCACGTACAGGCGGACTTTTGCGCAGGATGTTACGCTGAGCAGCATCACTGCAAGCAGGGCAATACAAAGGACGGAACGCATGATCTTTTTCATTTTTAATATCCTCCACAAAGCGTACTTGTTCAATATACAAAGTAATAATACTCTATATGACAAGCGTTTGTCAAGAGTTTTAATTTTTTTTACAAATTCAATGCATAACCGTCAAAATGAGGGCTTGCAATTTAACGTTTTTCTGTGTATAATGTCAATATATCTATAAAACATGAGGTGTCACAAGAATGAAAAAACTGATTTGTGTTTTGCTGAGCGTGATCATGGCATTCGGTATGCTGACCGTTTGCGCGGGTGCTGCCGAAAATATCATCCCCGTTCATTATGTTTGTCTGGATGAAAATGCAGTCGGCTACGTGCTGATTCCCTTGAATGAAGACGGAAAATACAATTCCACTTACACCGAAGAGGACGATGATGTCGAAAACGGTCTGTTCTACATCCCCGACGGCGGTACCATTCGTTTTGTTGTGGAATATGTGGATGGGTATGACGAAAACTTTATGGTGACCGTGCGCTACATTGCAACCAACCGTTTCGTCGGTTCTTTCAACGGGGATCCCGCTTTGGCGGAAAATGCCTCCGTTTTGCTTACTCCCGATGAAAACGGTGTGTATACCATTTCCAATATCACCGAACCCGTTACCGTAACGGTCTATAACGTGCAAAAGCAGTCCTTGTCCTCCATTGTTGATTTCATCAAAGAATTGATCGCATTCCTGACCGATCTGCTGATGAAATTCTTCGGTGTGGATTTCGATCTCGGCGACGAATATTGATGTCAGTATAAAATTGTATAAAAAAAAGGAATTGCTGCGGCAGTTCCTTTTTTTGCTGAAGAATTCCCGTTTTTGTTCATATACCACAAAAGAATTGGCAAAAGTTTTATGAATTCTACAGAAATAAGTATGGAAATCATGAAAGAGATTTGTTATAATGTTTGTTGGTCAAATTATCTTATGTAGATTTTAAGAAAAGAAAGGACATGATTCCAATGAGCAAGAAATTTGTTTACCTGTTCAAAGAAGGCGACGCTTCCATGCGTGAACTTCTCGGCGGTAAGGGTGCCAACCTCGCTGAAATGACCAAGATCGGTCTGCCTGTTCCCCAGGGTTTCACCATCACCACCGAAGCTTGCACACAGTACTATGAAGACGGCCGCAAGATCAACGATGAAATCCAGGCTGAAATTATGGAATACATCGTTAAGATGGAAGAAATCACCGGCAAAAAGTTCGGCGATCTCGAAAATCCGCTTCTTGTTTCCGTTCGTTCCGGCGCAAGAGCATCCATGCCCGGCATGATGGATACCATCCTCAACC
>JAFQKN010000027.1 GCA_017396895.1 Clostridia bacterium | reverse complement strand
TGTGTATGTTAAGAAATTCAATTGCTATGTAGATATGCTCTTGCCGTACTCCGGTCAACGACCACCACCTTTCAGCTCCTGTAGTTTTTTTATGAAGGCATTCTCAATTTCAAGCAGTCTGTTCTTCGCTTCAAGTATCTTCATTTCAGCCTTGAGCTTTTCAACCTCTGTCATTTCTTCAACCGGCTTCGTTCTTCCTCGGTTGTCCTTGAGTTTGTCCACTCCGCCTTCTTCATACTTGCGCACCCAGGCATAGATCTGTTGGTACGACACGTTATACGTTTGTACCGTCAAACCATAATCCTTGTTGTGTTCGATGCAGAACGCCACAATCTCCGCACGTTCTTCCTGTGTGGTTTTTCTTCCTTTGGTCATATAGATTTCTCCTTTTGCGCTGCTGTGCTCCTTAAACTCTCTATGACCATTATACCATAAAATCCAATCGTAAAGTTGCCTGGGATGAATTATCCCAAATTGTTTGCATATTGCCTTTTGGCTTCCTTCTCCTCGCAAATATGCTTCTACCGCTTGTAGCCTTAGTTCGTTGCTGTATTTCTTGTTCTTGTGTGTCTTTCTTGGCATAAAAATAACCCCTTAAAGTAGTCTTGAAATCTTTTTGTTTTTTCAAGTGTCTACTTTAAGGGGATTATATCAAAATCCTTGAACGGAGTTACGGCAACCGTTTTTATTGTTATTTCCCGGAAAGGGGTTACAATGCTCTTACGTGCTGTTTTTTGAGTTTGCGTGCGGCGTACGCATAGAATGCAAGTTGCGCGATGAATGTCAATCCCCATGAAACGGGATACGACCAATACAGCATCGTCAGTGTTTTGTTGAGGGGCAATACGGTGTATACCCACAGAATGCGGCTGCCGCAGGCTCCCAACAGGGAAATGACCATCGGTTCCAAGCTGCGTCCCATGCCGCGTACCTGTCCTGCGGTCACATCCATCAGTGAGCAGAAAAAGTAAAAGGGTAAGATCAGTGTCAATCGGTCTGCGCCGATGGCTATGACGTCCGCTTCATCGGAAAACAAGCCGACGATCGGTTCTCGCAATACAAAAGCAATTGCGCTGAGTGCCGCCGACGCCAAAAAGGCGATCGACAGGCAATAACGGAATACTTTCGGTACGTTTTCATGCTTTTGTGCACCGATGTTTTGGGATGTGAAATTCATCGCTGTCTGTGCGATGGCATTTGTGCAGGTGAAAATATATCCGTCCACGTTGCTTCCCGCCGCAATGCCGGCCATGGCGACCGTACCGAAGGAGTTGACCGTGGATTGAATGATGACGTTGGAAATAGAGAACAGTGCGCTTTGAATGCCCGCAGGCAGGCCGATGCGGATGATGTCCAGCAATGCGCGTTTGTGGAAACGCAGTTTTTTGACTTGCAACCGACAGGCGTTGTCAACACGCAGAAGCCGCCATACGATGGCTATGGCTGAAAGGTACTGTGCCGTAATGGTGGCAATGGCAACCCCTGCAACATCCATGTGAAACACAATGACCAGAAGCAGATTTAATCCTACGTTGACAAGCCCCGTCAAGCCCAATATCAAAAGCGGTCTGTTGGTGTCGCCCGTGGCACGCACGATCGATGCACCGAAGTTGTAGACCAATGAGCCGGGTGCGCCCAAAAAATAAATTTTCAGATACAGCGTTGCCTGGTCCAATACGTCTTCGGGCGCGTTCATCCAAATGAGCAATTGTCGTGAAAACAGAAAGCCGACCGCGCACACGAAAAAGCCTGCACACAGGCTGATGCAAAGGGCGGTATGCGTGCATTTGTGCACCTTATCGTCGTCCTGTGCGCCGATATAACGGGCTACCATGACGCCCGAACCCATGGAGAGCCCGATGAACACGTTGAGAATGAGGTTGATGAGTGAACCCGTCGAACCGACAGCGGCCAATGCCGTCTCGCCTGCAAATTTGCCGACTACGACCACGTCTGCCGTGTTGTAGAGCAATTGCAACAATCCCGTCAAGACCATCGGAACAGAAAAAATGAAGATTTTTTTCAAAAAAGGCCCCGTGGTCATGTCCAGTTCGTATCTTTTTTGCATGCCGAATCACCTTTCTGTATGATTTTCCTTTTTTCTTTTGCAAAACGAGAGCCGTTGATTGCAGTTTCGGAAGGATGCACAACAAAAAACCACCCTGTTGGGTGGTTTCGTTTGTGTCGGCGACGACCTATTTTCCCGGGCAGCTTCCCGCCAAGTATTTTCGGCACAGTTGAGCTTAACTACCGTGTTCGGGATGGGAACGGGTGGAACCTCAATGTTAT